>JBKBVM010000257.1:0-2219 GCA_046289555.1 bacterium | reverse complement strand
CGGATCTCCGGGCTGGTGGGCCGCTACCTCTTCGGAGACTACTGCAGCGGCACCCTCTGGTCCCTGCGGGAGAGCGGCGGGCGGTGGGTGATGGAAACGTTGCTGGCCACGGAGCTGCAGATCAGCTCCTTCGGGGAAGACCAGGCAGGCGAACTCTATGTCGTCGACCATGGAGGCGCAGTCTACCGGATCGTGCCCCCCTAGACTGGACGCGATCCTCGCTCAGTCATCTTCCTGCGCTGACCTCTTCGGTCCGGCGCCCTCACCAGGAGAGGGAACTCGGCCCGTCTCTGAAAGCGCCGCGCCTGTCAAGCCATTGAGCGCCTCCTTTGGTTGGGTTGGCCTATTCCTCGGGTTCGCCTCTTTCCCGGTTCGCCGGAGCCGTCTCTTCGCCCTCACTGGGTGCATGAGGTTATCCCGGGAGCGCGTCGCAATCGGGCCGCGAGCTCTGCTGGCCTCAGGACCGAGTACGCGCTTGCGCCCCCGTGGACGAGCCGGGATCGTGATAGGCCTCCCCTTTGGTCAGCATCCAGTACGTGGCCTCCGCGAGGTGCCTGGCCACCGCGCCGATAGCCGTCTTGTGCCCCCTGCGCTTGGCGATCCGTTCGTACAGTCGGGTGGTATGCCGGTGCGGGTGGTGCCGCCGATTGAGAGCGGCGCTATTAGCGGCTTCCACGAAGGCCCACTGCAGGTACTGGTTCACGTCCGGGCGGATCCGCCCGTAGTGGCGTCGCCCGCCTGATTCATGGACACGCGGCACCGTGCCGGCATATGCCGCCAGCTGCTCGGGGCGGGCGAAGCGCGCCACCTCACCGACCTCGGTGCGGATGACCACCGCCAGAATGAACCCCACGCCCGGGAGGGTCATCAGTAGGCGGATACCGTCATCGACTTCAAAGAGCTGGCCCATCCGCTGTTCCACCGCGGCGATCTCCCCATCGAGGCGCTCCACCTCCGTCAGCAGGCGGAAGGCTACGAAGCTGGTGTGAGGCGGAAGGTGCGTGAGCCGGGCAGCCAGCTCCCGGCGACCGCGCTTGCCGAAGAGGTCGGCGATCTGGGGGAGGGGGATGCCGTACTTGGTGAAGGTGGCGTGGATGCGGTTCTTCAGGCGAGTGCGCTGTGCCACCAGCACCATCCGTACGCGGGGAAGCTCACGCATGTCCCGGAGCTCACGCGGAGGGATCCAGACCGTGGGAAGGGTCCCGGCCCGCTGCAGGCGGATCAAGCCGCGCGCATCCAGCCGATCGGTCTTGTTGACACTACCCAGCATGAGCTTGGCCTTGCGCGCATCGACCAGTTGGACCACACACCCGGCGGCCTCGACTTCGTCGGCAATCCAGTACCAGTTCCCAACCGTCTCCACCGCCACCGGAGACCCGGGCTCACAGGCGGCCAGGAACCGGCGGAAGGCGCCAGGCTCGTGGGGGATCTTCTTTTCCCGCACTACCCTTCCGTCAGGCCACTCCACCCTCGCCAAGGTGTAGTGTTTGTGCGCGTCGAAAGCGATATGCTGCATGGCGCTGCGCCTCCTCTCGCACGGATCCTGTGGATTGCATCGCCCACAAGATTCGCCGTCTGGAGGCGCGGCGCTTTCATAACATCGGGCCGAGCTGCGTCAATGCCGCTCCCTGGACCTGTCGGACTCCTGGAGCTGACGCAGGCGGGCGATGTAGAGACGGGCCGCCCGCTCCATGTCCTCGCTGGTCTCCGGCTGGCCCCGGGCCGGAAGCCACTGGTCGGCCGCCTCGTACTCGCGGTCCTCATCCCCCGGAGGCGGAGGTGCCTGGCGCAGCCATGCCAGTACCGCAGCCACGGCTCGCCCCCCCACCTCGCGGATGACCGGGAGGCGGCGCAGCGTCACTTCGGCGAGGAATAGCCCCAGGGCCGCTCCCGCCAGCGGAGGCCAGGCCGGCACGCGCCGCTTCCCGCCGCCAGATGGCGGCGCCAGGATCTCGGCGGGAGAAGCAACCACCCGCGCCCCCGCCGCGAGGACGGTGCAAGCCAGCACCCGGACCACGTCGCGGCGGAACCGGCGCAGGTCGCCGGCGATCAGCCGGATCATCGGGTCAGGAGACCGCGGCCCGCCGCGGGACCAGGTCCAGGAGACCTCCGCGCTCCAGGGCCTCGCGGGTGAAGGCGAGGGCATCGACGGTCTGCAAATTGAGGCTCGTCCGCACCATCCCGAGATCGGTCAGCACGGCATCGCGGGCCAGCTCGGC
>JBKBVM010000256.1:0-2235 GCA_046289555.1 bacterium | reverse complement strand
CCGTAGCGAGCCATCCCGGGAATCTCAATCCCGCCCGGCGAGGCGCGGAACACCCACGCGCCCACGGACAGCTGCTCCTGCCGGTCCGCCTGCACGTCCAGCACCCGGAGGGGCGCATCCGCGCTCAGCACCACCTCCGGGCGGCCCACCAGCAGGCCCACCCGCACCAGCTGGACCCGCTGGGCGGACACCGGCCCCGCGGAGATCCCCAGGACCGCCGCTGCGGCCAGCCCGGCCAAAAACAGCCTCAACGCCTCGCCCACCAGAGGGCGTTCAGGAGCAAGGTCAGGACCACGCTGATGACGATGCTGGTCACCACCGGGAAGTAGAAGGTGAACCCGTCCCGCTGGATCAGGATGTCACCCGGCAGGCGGGGCAGGCTCACGCGGGGGACCAGCAGGAAAAACAGACCCACCAGCACCAGGACCACGCCGAACACGACCAGCAGCCGACCCAGCTCGGTCATGGTCTCCCTCCCTCGGCCTAAAATAGCGTACCCTGGGAGCGGGTGTCGCGGGGGAGCGCAAGGCCCAGGTGCGCGTAGGCCGCGGGCGTGATCCGGCGGCCCGCGGGCGTGCGGGTCAGGAAGCCGATCTTGAGGAGGTAGGGCTCCACCACCTCCACGAGGGTGTCGACCTCCTCGTGCAGGGTGGCCGCCAGCGCCTCCACGCCTACAGGTCCTCCGCCGTACACCTCCGCGATGACCCGCAGCAGCTCGCGGTCGAACGCGTCCAGCCCGGCCTGGTCCACCCCCTCGAACTCCAACGCTTCCCGGGCCACCTCCTCGGTCACGCGGCCGTCGTACCGCACCTGGGCGTAGTCCCGCACCCGCCGCAGCAGCCGGTTCGCCACGCGGGGTGTCCCCCTGGATCTCCGGGCGATCTCCCGCGCCCCGCCGTCGGTGATCGGCACGCCCAGGATCCTGGCGGACCGGTGCACCAGCTGCGTGAGCTCGTCCTCGGAGTAGAAGTCCAAGTGGTAGAAGATCCCGAAGCGCTCTCGCAGCGGGGAGGTGAGCAAGCCCGCGCGGGTGGTGGCCCCGATAAGGGTGAAGGGCTTCAGGGTGTACCGGAGGGTGCGGGCGTGCACGCCGCGATCCAGGACGAAGTGCACGCAGAAGTCCTCCATCGCCGGATACAGGAACTCCTCCACCGACCGCGGGAGACGGTGGATCTCGTCCACGAACAGCACGTCCCCGTACTCCAGGTTGGTCAGGATGCCCATGAGGTCACCGCCCCGCTCCAGGGCAGGCCCCGAGGTCTGCACCAGGTTCGCGCCCATCTCCGCCGCCACCACGTTCGCCAGGGTGGTCTTCCCCAGTCCGGGCGGTCCGTGCAGGAGGATGTGGTCCAAAGGCTCGCCCCGGGCCCGCGCAGCCTGGATGGCGATGCGGAGCCCCTCGCGGACCTTACCCTGCCCGATGCACTCCTCCAGGGTTCGGGGCCGGAGGTGGCGCAAAAATCCCGCCTCCTCCGGGGGGACCTGGGCGCTGGAAAACCGTTCCCGGCTCATGCGTCCTCCTCACCGCCCGGGCTGCGGCGCTGCGCCCGGTACACTTCCTGGAACAGCTCCTCCGCGCTGGCCACCTGGGGGTTGCGGCGCAGCGCCTCCTCCACCATCCGGCGTGCCTCCGTGGGCCGGTGCCCCAGCTGCCGTGTTAGCACCTCCAGGACCTCTTCCCGGAAGTCGCCCGCCGGAGCGGGGGTCGGGGCCGGGCCCTCCCGCAGCAGGGCGTACTTGGCCACTTTGCCGTGGAGGGCCGCCACCACCTTCTGGGCCGTCCGTTCTCCCAGACCCGGCAGGCGTTTGAGGAAGTTCACGTCGCGGCGCTCGATGGCATCCGCGATCTCGTACACCGGCCGGGCCATCGCGCGGACCGCCCGCGTGGGCCCCATCCCGTCCACGGTGATGAACCGCTCGAAGAACTCCTGCTCCACCCGGCGCAGGAACCCCACCAGCAAGGGCTTGGGGTGGTTGGCACTCACCTGGTACGAAACGTGCAGCTCCACGGTGTCGCCCTCCTGCGGGTTCCAGTGGTCCGCGAGGTAGGCCGGGAGGGCGACCTCGTAGCCCACGCCACCACACTCCACCACGAGGGTGGCCTCTCCACGTTGCACCACGCGTCCCTTCAGGTAGGCGATCACCTCGCCACCACCGGCGCTCTCAGCGGGAACCCCGACCGTACCAGCACCGTGGCGGCCAGGGCCAGGGCGTCCGCGGCGTGCGCGTCCAGGT
>JBKBVM010000255.1:0-2239 GCA_046289555.1 bacterium | reverse complement strand
ATCACGTAGCTGCGCTCCCCGCGGAAGGACCGGTCCTGCGGCTCGCCCCCGATCACCACCCCCGCGTGAATGCGGTTGCGCCGCCCGATGCGCACGTACCCGTCCAGCACCACGTGCGGCCCGATCACCGTGTCCTCGCCCACCTCCACGTGGGGCCCGATCACCGCGTACGGGCCCACCCGCACGGTCGGGTGCAGCCGCGCGTCGGGGTGCACCACCGCGGTCGGGTGGATGCGCGGCTCGGTACTCATCGCGGCTTGTCCCCGCCGTCGCTGAGCGAGAAGGTCAGGGTGCCCTCCGCGGCCACCTGCCCGTCCACGGTGGCGCGGCCCTGGACCCGGACTAGCCGGCCCCGGATCCACTCCAGCTGCACCTCCAGCCGCAGCTGGTCGCCCGGCACCACCGGCCTGCGGAATCGGACCCCGTCCGCCGCCGCGAAGTACGCCAGCCGGCCTGGCAGCCGCATCTTGTACAGCACCAAGACGCCCGCGGCCTGCGCCAGAGCCTCCACGATGAGGACGCCCGGCATCACCGGGTTGCCCGGCAGGTGCCCTACGAAGAACTCCTCGTTGATGGTGACGTTCTTGAGGGCCACGATCCGGCCCGCCTCCGGGTCCAGCTCCAGGACGCGGTCCACCATCAGGAACGGGTATCGGTGCGGCAGGTAGTCGAGGATCTCCCGGATCTGTACGCTCATCGGCACCTCCTGTCCGCGCACCCGCTCACCCGCTCCGGCCGGCCAGCGCCCGGGCCAGCGCCACGTGCGTCCCGTGCCCGGCTCCCACCGCCACCACGTGCGCCCGCAGCTCCGCCCCCAGCAGCGCCAGGTCCCCGAGCAGGTCCACCACCTTGTGCCGGGCCGGCTCGTCCGAAAACCTGGGACGGTTGCGGTACCCTCCGGCTTCCAGCACCAGGGTGTTGGACTCGGACGCCCCGAGGGCCAGCCCCCGGGCCCGCAGGGCGCCCGCCTCCTCCGCGTAGCCCCACGTGCGGGCCGGCGCCAGTTCCCGTTCGAAGGACTCCTCGTGCACCCGCACGTCCACCGCCTGCGCCGGCCGGTCCCGCAGCGGCACCACGTACGTCACCCGCAGTCCGGCAAACGGGAGCGCCGCGCACAACCGGTCTTTGTCTGTGACCCACACCGGCTCCCGGACCTCCACGACAGGCCGCTCCGCGTCCAGGTCCCGGGTCCCCGCCCGCCGCACCGCGTTCCAGAAAGGCAGGGCGCTGCCGTCGCCAGCTGGCACTTCGCCTCCTTCCACCACCAGCTCGCCGGCGGTCACCCCGGCCACCCACAGGGCCGCCAGCAGGTGCTCCACAGTCGACACCCCGGCCACCTGCGTCCGCCGTTCCGTCGAGTCCACCGCCTCTACCCCCAGCACCACGGTAGCCTCTTTAGTGCGCAGGACCAACCCAGGCAGCTCCCGCGGCAGGATCTGGACCCGGCACGGTTTCCCGGTGTGGATCCCGACACCTTGGAGCTCCACAGGCCGCGCCAGGGTCCGGTGCTTCAACGGGTCCTCCACTCCAGCCGCACCGGGTACCAGGAGGCCGCCTCCGGCACCGTCACCAGCTCCACCGCGCGCACCTCGCGCGGCGCCAGGGTGGCGGACAGCACCGGCGCGCTCCGGCCGGCCGCGAGGAACTTCAGATCCACCAGCTGCCCGTCCACGAGGAAGGTGGCGTAGGCGGGACCGGAGGAGGCCACCAGCACCAGCTCCACGTCCGCCGGCCGGTCCGTGGGGTTTTGCAGGATCAGGCGGAGCCGGTAGGTCACTCCGTAGTCCCCCTCCAGCAGGGTGCCGGTCCGGAGATCCCGCAGCTGCCGGCTGCGGCCGATGTCCGTCTGCCACTCCTCCCCCACCACCAGCGTGGCCTCCACCTCCACCAGGGGAGGGCCGAACACCCCACGGGGGTGGGATTTGTCCTCCGGTTCGACCTCCCACCGTACCGCTCGGTCCAGCACGTACACCGTCCGCACGCTCACGGACACCTCGAGGGGTCCCCCTTCCAGGACCTGCACCTGCAGCAGCCCGGAGACCACGTGGCCGGGGGGAGTCCGCTGGGTGGTGAACCGGTGCTCGCCCTGGGCGGGGATCTCTAGCACGTAGCCGGCCCCGCGGCCGAGGAGTTCCAGGAACCGACGCGCGGCCGCGTGCCCCACGCCCATGGTGTCGTGCCACGCGCCGGGTGCCGCCAGCTGCATGTGAACTCTGGCGCGGCGCCTGCTGGGGTTGCG
>JBKBVM010000254.1:0-2255 GCA_046289555.1 bacterium | reverse complement strand
CGGGAGATGGAGCTGGCCTGGATGTCGGAGAGAGCTTCCCTGGACGAACAGGCGCGGCGGGTCGCCGCCGAGGTGGACCCAGCGCAGGTGGTGGAGCTGGCCCGTCGCCTGATCCGGATCCCCAGCGTGGTCCGGCCGGGCGACCCCCGGGCCAACGAGGCCCAGGTGGCCGCCTTCCTCGCGGAGGAGCTGGAGCGCCGCGGGTGGACCGTGTCCGTGCAGGAGGCAGCACCCGGCCGGCCCAACGTGGTGGCGGACTGGGACACCGGCGAGCCGGGGTTCGGGCTCATCGTGGAGGGGCACACGGACGTGGTCACGGAGGGTGACCGGAGCGCTTGGTCGTACGACCCCTTCGGAGGCGAGGTGGTGGGCGGCCGTCTGTACGGCCGCGGCGCGTGCGACATGAAGGGCGGTCTGGCGGCTGCGGTGGTGGCCCTGGACGCGGTGCGGCGGGCCGGGCACGGGCTCCGGGGCCGGGTCCGGCTGGCGGCCCTGGCGGACGAAGAAGGGATGATGGAGGGAGTCAAGGCCTTCGTGCGGGCGGGGCTGGCAGACGGGTTTGATGGGGCCGTAGTCTGCGAGCCGGAAGAGAACGAGGTGTGTCTGGTGCAGAAGGGCGCGTTGCGGGTGCTGGCCGTCTTCCGGGGCAGGCAGGCGCACGGGGCGATGCCGTACGCGGGGGCGAACCCGCTGCCCGCGGCCGCCCGCTTCGTCCTGGCGCTGTCGGAGCTGCAGGCGGCCGAACAGCGCCGCACCGGCGCCCACCCTCTGTTGGGCCTTCCGTGGATCACGCCCACCACCGTCCGCGCACCGGCCCACGGGGACGCCCAGTTCAACGTGATGGCAGGAGAAGCGCACGTCACCGTGGACCTGCGCACGGTGCCCGGTCAGGACCACGGAGCTCTCCTCCAGGCGCTCCACGACCTTGCGGAACGGGCCGCAGCGGCTGAGGAGGGGGTGGAGGCCCGCACGGAGCTGGTGGAGGACCGGCCGTGGACGCAGACCCCCCGGGACGCGCCGGTGGTGCAGGCCGTGGAGCGGGCGGTGCGGCTGGTGACGGGAAGAGAGCCCCGGTACGGCGGCGTCCCCGGATGCACCGACGGCACGTTCCTGCAGGCGTGGGCGGGACTGCCCGTGGTGGTGCTGGGCCCCGGCAAGCGTGAGGTCCCCCACCAGGTGGACGAGCACGTGGACATAGACGAGCTCGTAGAGGCTGCGCGCATCTACGCGGCCGCGGTGGTGTACGCCCTGGGCGGGTAAGTCGCCCGCGTGCGGGGCACGCGGATCCGCCGGAGGCTCGCAGGGAAGGAGGTCAGGGTTTGGACTACAGCCGGATGTTCCGACTGGACGGGCGCGTGGCGCTGGTGGTGGGCGCGGGCTCCGGTATCGGGGCTGCCGCCGCGGAGGCTCTGGCCGCGCACGGCGCTCTGGTGGCGTGCGCGGACGTCCGAGAGGACGCGGCCCGCGCCACCGCGGAGGCCATTCACCGTGCCGGTGGGCGCGCGGAGGCGTTCTACGTGGACATCACGGATCCTGCGGCCACGGGGGCGCTGGTGAACGACGTCCACAGCCGGTGGGAGTCCCTGGACGTGGCGGTGGTGACCCCCGGGATCAACGTGCGCAAGCCCCTGGTGCAGTACGCGGACGAGGAGTTCGACCGGGTGGTGGCGGTGAACCTCAAGGGCACCTTCCACGTCCTGCGGGCGGCAGGGCGCGTGATGTCGGACCAGGGCCGCGGCAGCATCGTGGTCCTGGCGTCCATCCGCGCGCAGGTGGTGGAGCCCGGGCAGGGGGTGTACGCGGCCACGAAGGCGGGGGTGGTGCAGATGGCCCGAGCCCTGGCCGCGGAGCTGGGGCCCTTCGGGGTACGGGTGAACGCGGTGGCTCCTGGTGTTGTAGAAACCCCGCTTACCGCGCCCATCCAGCAGGACCCCACGTGGTACCGGGCGTACGCGGAAAAGCCCGCCCTGGGCCGGTGGGCCAGGCCGGAGGAGGTCGCGGGCGCCGTGGTGTTCCTGGCTTCCGACGCCGCCAGCTACGTGACCGGGTCGGTGCTGGTGGTGGACGGCGGCTGGACCGCGGTGGACGGCCGGTTCCAGCCGCCCTTGTGAGGCCCGTACGGTGCGGCTACCGCGTGGCCTGCGCCAGGTAGCGGTCCGGATCCAGGACGAAGTGCTCCCGGCCACGGGGGCAACAGAAATAGTACGTAGTGCTCCGGTGAGCGTACGTGTGCGGGGTCTCGCGGGTGCTCACCG
>JBKBVM010000253.1:0-2257 GCA_046289555.1 bacterium | reverse complement strand
GATCTCGATGGTGACCCCCTGACCGCGCTCCACGTTGAAGCGCGCCTCGATGACCTCAGGGGGCAGGCCGACCACTTCCTTGACGCCCAGAGCGAGGTGGTGGGGTTCCACCGGGTGGTCCCGCAGCCTCGCCCGCTGGACCAGGGCGGAGTTCACTCCGTCGCACAGGACCACCACGTCCGCATACAGGTCTCCCTCCTCCCGGCCGGTCCGCACGCCCACCACTCGCCCGTCCTGCCACAGAACATCCTCCACCGTGGTCCCCGGGACCAACAGGGCCCCTGCCTCCTCCGCCTTCTGCGCGAACCATCGGTCCCACTTGGCCCTCAGCACGGTGAAGGCGTTGGGGCACCCGTCGGGGTGGTAGGCGCCCTTCAGGCTGCGGTGGCTGACGCTCACCGCGCCGTCGTCCGTGGCGAGCCAAAGCCGCTCCTCCACCACTACCCGCTCCATGGGGGCACCCTGGGTCCAGAACTCGGGGACCACCTCGGCGGCCATGCGGCCGTACAGGACTCCCCCCATCACGTTTTTCGCGCCGGGGTACTCGCCGCGCTCCACCAGCACCACGCTGAGCCCTGCCCGGGCCATGGTGGCGGCCGCGGCGGCTCCCGCGGGTCCGGCCCCCACCACCACGGCATCGAACCTCTCCACCGCCACACCTCCTCCCGGGATCAGCGCAGCAGTGCCGCCACGCGCTGCGCCCAGCTGGTGAGGGGTCCCGGCAGCACCCCGAACAGCAGGGTGGCCGCGGCGCTGAGCCCGAGACCCACGCCCGCCCACGGGGCGCGCAGGACCCGTACCCCTGCCCGTGCAGGGCCCAGGTAGGCCATGTAGGCGGCGCGGAGGTAGTACGCCACCGACACCACGCTGGTGGCCACCGCCACCAGCGCCAGCCACAGCAGGCCCGCCTCCAGGGCAGCGGTGAACAGGTAGAACTTGCCCACGAATCCCGCGGTGGGCGGAAGCCCGGTCAGCGACGCCATGAACACCGCGAAGGCGGCCGCCGCCGCCGGCGACCGATCCGCCAGCCCGCGCAGATCCTCCACCTCGTCCGCCTCCACGCCCGCCCGCTCCAGAAACGTGAGGACGCCGAAGGCGCCCAGGTTCATGGCGCCGTAGACCGCCAGGTAGTACACGGCGCTCCACACGCCGGCATCGCTGCCAGCCGCCACCCCGATGAGCAGGTAGCCCGCGTGGGCGACGCTGGAGTACGCCAGCATCCGCTTGAGGTTCGTCTGCCGCAGAGCCGCCAGGTTGCCCACCACCATGGTGGCGGCGGAGAGCGCGGCCAGGAGGGGCTGCCACGCGGACAGCAGGTGGGGGACCGTGGCGGGAAGGATCCGCAGCAAGGCGCCCACGGCCCCCACCTTCGCCACCACCGACATGAACGCCACCGCGGGCACGGGAGCCCCCTCGTACACATCGGGCGCCCAGGCGTGGAAGGGGACTACCGCCGCCTTAAACCCCAGCCCCACCACCAGCAGACCCAAGCCCACCAGGAGCGGGAGGGACGCATCGGCCTCCCCAAGACGCGACAGCGTGGTGCTGCCCACGACCCCGTACACGAGGGCCACCCCGTACAGCAGGAGCGCGGAGGCGAACGACCCCAGTAGGAAGTACTTCAGGGAGGCCTCCTGGGACCGGTGGCTGTCCCGCGCGAACCCCGCCAGCACGTACAGGGGCAGCGATAGGGTCTCCAGCGCCACGAACAGGAACAGGAGGTCCTGGCTGGCCACCATGAGCATGGCCCCCACCGTGGACAGCAGGACCAGGGCGTAGTACTCGCCGCGATCCAGCCCCGTGCGTACCAGGTAATCCCGCGCCAGCAGCAGGCCCACTGCCGCCACCGCGAGGGCCACGGCCTGTAGGGCATTCCCGAGCGCGTCCCGTGCGTACAGGCTGCCGAAGGTGGCGTCCCCCGCCCTCCACACCAGCACGCCCGCCACCGAGACGGCCACCACGCCCGCCGCCAGCCAAGCCATCCGGGCCCTCGGCCCCCGGACGAAGACGTCCCCCACCAGGGCCACCAAGGCGGCCGCCACCACCGCCAGCTCAGGAAACAGGGGTCTCAGGTCCACCTTCACGGCCGCCCTCCCCACCGGGGACTGGCCGCCTCCGCGACCGACGTCACCCGCTGGACCAGGGCCTCGACGGCGGCCTCACTGCGCGCCAGCCACGGCCGCGGGTACAGTCCAATCCACAGCACCGCCACGACCAGGGCCACCAGGGCCGCGCCCTCGTGCGGGCGGAGGGGTGC
>JBKBVM010000252.1:0-2260 GCA_046289555.1 bacterium | reverse complement strand
AACGCCTGGCTGCTGAAGCTGGTCGCCCTGTACGAGCGGATCCAGCAGATGCGGGCGCAGCGAGCCCGGGCCCGGGCTGAGCGGACGGCGCAGGCGCGTGCGGCGTCGGTGCAGCCCGCAGGTGCTCAAACTTAGGCCACCCCACCCCTCGGCTCCCCCGGCCGAGGGTGATGCCCCACCCCCCCCCCGCGGCGGCCCTCGCGGCCGCCGCTGGCTTTTCCTTGGGTTCAGTCGGAGGCTCTCAACGCCTGGATGCGCGGGTGGCGGCGGAGGCGCTGGAGGAAGTTGCGCTTGGTCAGGTACACGGCCTCCGGGGAGGGGAACAGGTCGGGCCGGCGCTGGCAGAGCTGCTGCGGGCTGAACCCGCACACGAAGGTGCCGTACACCAACACGCGTTCCCGCTCGTCCTGCGCCAGGGAGTAGACCGCAGACCACAGCTCCTCGCGGTGAAGGTGGGCGACGGCTTCCTCCTCCGGGTCCACGGCCTCCGAGACGTGGGGGGCCTCCTCGAAGGCGCGCCGCTCCTGCTGCCGGACCGCGTCCAGGATGGCGGTGTGGGTGCACATCTTCAGGTAACGGAGGAGGCTGGAGGCGTCGGGGAAGCGGCGGAACTTCTCGGGATCCACGGCGGAGTGCAGGCGGTCGAAGGCGCGGTTGACGAAGAACGTCACGGGCTCGCCGGTCTGCAGGAACCAGGGGTGTCGCCGCACCCAGGCGGCCACCAGGTTCTCGTACCGGGCGTACAGTTCCCGCCAGGCCTCCGGATCCCTGTGGACCAGGGCCCGCCGGAACAGCGCGTACGCTTGCTCGTCCCGATCCATCCACGTACCCCGTCGGCCAGGCGGAAGGCCCGCGCGGGTGTGGGGGAGGTCGAAGGAGTATTCTGGCGGGGGACACGTGACTCCTTGCAGGAGGTGTCCATGCGGGTCCTGGTGACCGGGGGAGCGGGTTTCGTAGGCTCCCACGTGGTGGAGGTGCTGAGGGCCGCGGGCCACCGGGTGGCGGTGGTGGACGTGCTGGATCCGGGGCGTGCGGAGTTCGTGCCCGAGGGCGTCCCCCTCTACCGCGTGGACGTGGCCAGTCGTCAGCTGGAGGAGGTGTTCCAGGAGGAGCGGCCGCAGGCGGTGTGCCACCACGCGGCGCAGGCGTCGGTGGCGGTGTCGGTGCGGGAGCCCCTCCGGGACGCCCAGGTGAACGTGCTCGGGACCCTGAACGTGCTGGAGTGCTGTGTCCGCTACGGGGTCGGCCGGGTGCTGTTTGCCAGCACGGGGGGCGCCATCTACGGGGAACCCGACCGCCTGCCAGTCTCGGAGGACCACCCCACGCGGCCCGTGAGCCCGTACGGGGTACACAAGCTGTGCGCGGAGCAGCACCTGGCCGCGTACGGACACCTGTACGGCCTCCGCTGGATTGCCCTCCGCTACGGCAACGTGTACGGACCGCGCCAGGACCCCTACGGCGAGGCCGGCGTGGTCGCCATCTTCTGCGTGGCCATGCTGGAGGGCCGGCAACCCGTGATCTTCGGAGACGGTCAGCACACGCGGGACTACGTGTACGTGGAGGACGTGGCCCGGGCCAACCTGCTGGCCCTGGAGACCGACGTGCAGGGCGTGTTCAACGTAGGGACCGGGGTGGAGACCCCCACGCGGGAGATCTTCGAGCGGGTCCGGGACGCCACGGGATTCTCGGGGGAGCCCCGGTACGCCCCCGCCCGCCCCGGCGACGTCCGGCGGATTTGTCTCGATATCGCTCGGGCCGAACGCGTGCTCGGTTGGCGGCCACAGGTGACCCTGGCGGAGGGGATCGCGCGGACCGTCGCCTGGTTCCGCGCGCACGCGCGGACTGGACGGCGGGACGTACCATAGACGTGCAGGACGAGTCTTCCGGGAGCGGCGCATGCGTCCCATCTGGAAAGGCCACATCGCCTTCGGGCTGGTCACCATCCCCGTGCGGGTGTACGTGGCCCAGGAGTCCAAGGACGTGCGGTTCCGGCAGCTGCACGCGGCCTGCGGGACGCCCATCAAGCAGGTCCGCCGCTGCCCCCGGTGCGAACGGGACGTGGAGTGGCACGAGGTGGTCCGCGGGTACGAGTACGGCAAGGGGCGGTTCGTGCCCGTCACCGACGAAGACCTCCAGGCGATCCCCCTGCCCACCAAGGGGACGGTGAACCTGTTCGGGTTCGTGCAGCTGCAGGAGATCGACCCCCTGTACTACGAGCGTGCCTACTACCTGGCGCCGGACGTGGGCGGGGCCAAGGCCT
>JBKBVM010000251.1:0-2262 GCA_046289555.1 bacterium | reverse complement strand
CACGGTGCGAATCCCCGCCCGCCGGGCCGGCTCCGTGGCCCCCTCCCAGTCCACGCACAGCGACGCGAGGAAACCCCGCCCTGGCGCGCTAGTTTCGTAGACCGGCTCATCGAAGGGCCGGTGGCCGTAGTACCCCGTGGCTGACGCGGAGAGGAACACCCTCGGCGGTTCTGCGAGCCGGCTCAGAGCTTCACTTAGCAGGCGCGTGGCGTCCACGCGGCTGGTGCGGAGCTCCCGTTTGTACGCTTCGGTCCAGCGGGCCGGGGCGATCCGGGCGCCGGCCAAGTTCACCACCGCGTCGCAGCCCTCGAGCGCTGTGGCTTCAAGCTGCCCGCGGGCCGGATCCCACCGCACGCCACCCGGACCCGGTTTCCGGCTGACGGGCAGTACCGCCTGGCCCGCTTCCGCCAGCCGTTGCGCAAGCGAGCGCCCCAGCAGCCCCGTGGCCCCGGTGATGGCAACCCGCATCGCCGTCAAGATAGGCCATCCCGCCTGGTCCCTCAACCAGGGCCGGTCCTGGTATCCTAGAGGTTGCGGCCGGAGGGGTGCGGGAGTCCGGCTGATCCGGCGCGCCTGGAGAGCGCGTAGGCGGGCTAAAACCCGCCTCGTGGGTTCAAATCCCACCCCCTCCGCCAGCACACTCGAGGCGCCGTGCGACCCCAAGCCGTCTTCTTCGACCTCGACGACACCCTGGTGGACGAGACCGGACTGATGTCCGACTGCGTCCGCCGCGTCGCGGAGGAGCTGCAGGAGGTCTACCCCTTCCTGCCCCCGGACCTGGTGGTCCGCACCTACCTGGAAGCGTCGCTCGAGCTTTGGAAGCGTGTGACCCCCGCCCAGCCCGGGGTCACCATTCCGCTGATGCGGCGGTGGACGTGGGAGGAGGCGCTGCGCCGCCTGGGTTTCCGCGGACCGGTGGAGCCCTTCCTGGAGCGCTACACGGCCCTCCGGGACGGCCAGGTGCGGACCTTCCCGGACGCGAAGCCTGTCCTGCTGGAGCTGCGCCGCCGCGGCTACCGCACGGGCCTGATCACGAACGGCGAGACGGCCCTACAGCGGTGGAAACTGGACGCCACAGGGCTGGGCGAACTGCTGGACCCGGTGGTGACCAGCCAGGAGCTGGGCCGGAGCAAGCCGGACCCCGCGGTGTTCGTGGAGGCCGCCCGCCGGGCGGGGGCAGAGCCTAGTCGGTGCTGGATGGTCGGTGACCTGCTGCACGCGGACGTGGCCGGAGCGCTCGCGGCGGGCATGACCGCGGTGTGGGTGCGGCGCCGACAGCCGCCGGCCGACGCGGCCGCGCGGCCCCACCACACCGTGGACAGCCTGTCCGAACTCCTGAGCCTCCTTCGGTGACCCCGCCGGTGCACCGGGCAGGGCCTGGCTTCGCGTTCTCCCTACCCCAGGAAGGTCTCCAGGGCGGAGCAGAACTCCTCCGGCTGCTCCCGTGGCGGCCAGTGGCCGCAGCCCCGCAGGACGACCAGACGGGCCTGGGGGATCCTGTGGGCGGCCTGCTCCGCGTGGGCGAGCGGCACCAGCCGGTCGCGGTCGCCGTGGATCAGCAGTACGGGGCAGCGGACGTCGCGAAGGCGGTCGCCGTAGTAGGTCCGCACGCGGCCCCCTTGCACCTCGGTGGCCAGCCACCGCCAGAACAGTCCGGGGCTGGTGCCGCGCAGGGCGGTGCGCACGTCGTCCAGGAGTTCGGCGTCCACCGTCCGGGGGTCGCCCACCAGGAAGCGCACGCCTAACAGAAGGCCGGGCCCCTGGCGCAGAACAGGGGCCCGCAGCAGCCGGCGCAAGGGCGACCGCAGGAGGAGCCACACGAGCCCGTGGTAGGGGACCCGGGGCGACAGCCCGTAGCTCGCGGCCAGGACCAGCCGGTCCACGCGTTCCGGAGTCCGCAGGGCGCAGCCCAGGGCCAGAGCCCCTCCCAGCGACAGGCCCACCAGGGTCGCTCGCTCGACCCCTGCCCCATCCATCCAGCGGCACAGCCAGTCCAGGTACGCCTCGGTGCTGGGCTCGGGCAGCTCGGGGGTCCCACCGTGGCCCGGCAGGTTCGGAGTTAGAACCCGGAAGCCCCGCGACAGCCGAGGGACCACGTGCTTCCAGCTCAGGCCGGCAAAGTCCGCCCCGGCACCGTGCAGCAACACCACGGTGGCCCCCGTGCCTCCCAGCAGTCTGCTACAGCCTCCTTCCTACCCTGCCATCAACCCGTCAGCACGTCCGCTCCACCCGTGGCTCTTGCCACGACGCTCCCGCCGCCGT
>JBKBVM010000250.1:0-2262 GCA_046289555.1 bacterium | reverse complement strand
CGAACCGCATCCACCGGCCCCCGGTGCGGGGCCGGGCCGCGGCGAGCCACACACGCGCAGGGAGAGCGTCGGGTCGTCCGGTCATCGCCTCACGCGTAGCGGATCCGCGGATCCAGGCGCGCGTACAGCAGGTCCAGGAGGACGTTCACCATCACGTAGGCGGAAGCCACCAGCAGCATGAGCCCCTGGATCAGGGTGTAGTCCCGGCGCGCGATGGCTTCCACGAACAGCTTGCCAACGCCGTTCAGGTTGAACACCTGCTCGGTGACCACCAGCCCGCCGATGAGGAAGGCGAACTCCAGGCCGATCACGGTGACCACCGGCAGGAGGGCGTTCCGCAGGGCGTGGCGCAGGACCACCGCCCGCTCCGCGAGCCCCTTGGCCCACGCGGTGCGCACGTAGTCCTCCCGCAGGACCTCCAGCATCGCGGAGCGGGTCATGCGGGTGGCCACCGCGGAGTAGCGGTAGCCCACCGCCAGGGCCGGCCAGATCAGCTGGCTCAGGTTCGCCACCGGATCCTGCCACAGGGGCGTGAAGGTCATGGGCGGCAGCCAGCGGAACACCGACAGCAGGAACAGCAGCAGGAGGATGCCCAGCCAGAAGGAGGGGGTCGCGAGCCCCGCCACGCTGAACACCTGCACGAGGTGGTCGGGCCACGTACCCCGGCGCACCGCGGCCCACACCCCCAGGGGGATCGCAAGGCTCACCGCCACCACCGTGGCCATGATGGCCAGCTGCAGGCTGAGCTCCAGCCGGATGGCGATCTCCCGGGACACGGGGGCGCCGGTCCACATGGAGGTCCCCAGGTCCAGGCGCACGAGCCCCGCGATCCATTCCCCGTACTGGGCCCACAGGGGCTTGTCCAGCCCCAGGCGGGCGCGTTCCTGCTGGATCACCTCCCGGGTGACGTACGCGCCGCCGCTGACGAGCCGCAGCTCCACGATGTCGCCCGGGATCACCCGCACCAGCAGGAAGATCAGGGTGGCCACCGCCCAAAGGGTCGGCAGCACCAGCAGGAGGCGCGCCAGCACGTACCGCAGCATCCTACTCGCTCAGCCAGACCTCCTCCAGGTCCTCCAGGTAGTGGGAGGGGCCCACCTTGTAGCCCTGCAGCTTCTTCCAGTGAGGGATGATCCGCTGCCACCACAGGAGGTGGTACTGGTAGGCGCGGTCGCTGAGGACCCGGCGCTCGAACTGGCGGACGATCTGCAGCCGCCGCTGGAGGTTCCGCTCCCGGCTCTGCTGGCGGTACAGCCCGTCCAGCAGGCGGTCTGTGTACCGCGCGTAGTTCAGCGGGTTGCGGTCGCTGGAGACGAACTTCACCAGCTGGACGTCGGGGTCGTCGAAGAAGTCACACGTGAAGTCCACGCCCACGTCGTAGTTGCCCGCCCGGAGGTCCGCCAGGTAGGGGCCGGTCTCCTGGATCACGTGCCGGGGGTTCAGTCCCACCTGCCGCCACTGGTCGACCAGGAAGATCCCCGCGGGGATGTACGGCATGGGGATGTTGCGGTTCTTCACGGTGAACTCGAACCCCTCCGGCACCCCTGCTTCCCGCAGCAGCCGGCGCGCCTCCTGACGGGCGGCGTTGATGTCCCGGCCAAAGCCCGCCAGCTTGGTGAGCTCCGCCTCGGGGGTGGCGAAGGGGCCTCCCGGGCGCATCACGCCGCCCACGGGGCCCATGAAGGTGATCTGCGAGAGGGCCCGGGACCCGCCCCACCGGTCGATGGCCAGGGTGAGGGCCCGGCGCACCCGGAAGTCGTCGAAGGGCCTGCGCTGGTTGTTGGGGACTACCAGGAGGTTGCACAGCCAGCCGGACTCCTGCACCGTGGCGCGGTCTCCCAGGAACTGCAGCACCTCGTCCCGCTGCGCGGGCGCGAACCCGCGGAACTCCACCAGGGCCTGGCCGAACTTCAGCGCCGCGGCCTGGGCCGCGGGGCTGCGGATGAACAGGGCCCGGTAGCCGTCCAGGTACGGCCGGCCCGGCTTCCAGTAGTTCTCGAACCGCACCCCCTCCCAGTGGGAGCCGCGCACGTACTCCTTGAACCGGAAGGGCCCGGTGCCCATCACGTTGCGCTCGTACCACCGGGGGTCCCGCTCCAGGATGTCCGCCTTGTAGATCCAGTTGAAGGGCGAGGCCAGCTTCTCCAGGAAGGTGGCCGACGGCCACTTGAGCCGGATCACCACGGTGTTGGGGCTGGGGGCGCTGACGCTCTCCACCATCTCGTACATGGCCTGACGGGCGCTGGCGACCCCCTGGGGCGG
>JBKBVM010000024.1:0-15316 GCA_046289555.1 bacterium | reverse complement strand
CCGGCACTACCTGCGGGAGGCGCTGGACGCGGTCCTGGAGGGCCGGCAGCCGGAAGTCGCAGAGACCCCGCCCGTAGGCTGTACCATCAAGTGGCGTCCGGCCTCGCGGGTGGGTCGCTAGGCGGCAGCACTCGGAGCCCGCCAGCCCGGGTTCCTTCCGCGGGGGGAGTCGCGGGCACCCAAGCACCCAGGGGAACACATGTGCGCCTTCCGGTCCTTGACGGTTGTAATTGCGGAGCCGTAGAGTTGACATTTGTCCTACAACGCCTCCATCATACTCCCAGCGAGTTTAGGGGTCTTAAGTTCTGCGGGGCGGCAGACGGTGTCCGAAGATAGCCGAGCTGACGGTGCGTTCAGTTTCGCCCCTGCCCACCGGATGGCGAACGTCCCCGGGCACACCGCGGTGGCTCTCTACCGCATCAGCCAAGCACTGAGCATACTCTTCCGGGAACGCAGTGAGGCCCTCGGCCTGACCTCCCCGCAGGCTCAGGCCCTGTTGTTCCTCCGGTACGCCCGCCCCGACCTCCACACGCTCACAGGCTTGGCGCAGCGACTCCTGTGCACACCGGCCAACGCCAACGGTGTGGTCGACGCCCTGGAGCGCAAGGGGCTCCTCCGCCGCGAACGCGGCGAGGGCGTGCGGGGGCGCAAGCGGCTCCGTCTCACCCGCAACGGCGAGGCGGCCGCGGAGTCCCTGGACTCCGCCCTGGCCGACCTCGAGCGGTGGATCCGCGAGCTGCCGGAGGAAGACCAGCTGGGGCTTCTCCGCGCTACGGAAGCCCTCGTCCGTCGGTTCGTCGAAGCGGGCTACGTGCGGGTGTACGAGATGTGCTGGAGTTGCAACTTCTTCCGCGCCGATGCCCACCCGGAAGATCCTCGTGGCCCCCACCACTGCGCTTTTGCGGACGTGCCGCTGCCGGACCCGATCACCTACACGGAGTGCCCCGATCACGTTCCCGCGCGTGGCCACATGCGGCTGTGAAGGAAAGGAGGCCAAGGAACATGCGGTTCCCACGGATCCTGGTGTTCTCGACCGCGGCCCTCCTGCTGGCCGCGGGGTGCGCGGGCGGCGGGAAGAAGGGGGAGGAGGTTCCGCCCGGCGTGGTCCAGGTGTCCGAGAAGGAGTTCTCCATCGCCCCCTCACCGAGCACCGTCTCCGCGGGCCGGATCACCTTCCGGGTCAAGAACGACGGCAGCATCGAGCACAACTTCGTGGTCCTCTCCGCAGACAAGAAGAAGGTGGCGGAGTTGGACGCCATCAAGCCCGGGCAGAGCCAGGAGCTGGTCGTCCAGCTGCAGGCCGGGGAGTACCGGCTGGTCTGCACGGTCCCCGGGCACGAAGAGGCCGGGATGCACACGACCATCCGGGTCCAGTGAGCTCCACGGGGGGGTGTGGCATGGATGGGTGGGCAGCATTCGGGGTGTTCCTCGTCCTGGGCCTAGCGTGGACGGCGGCCTGGGCGTTCGTCGTTGCCCGGTCCGGTGGGCCGCCGCTGACCTACGAACAGGTGAGCCAGGGGGCCTCCCGGCTCCGCCGTCTGCTGGCGGTCGCGATCCTCCTCGTGCTCGCGGTCGCCTACGTCCTCTCCGTCCGGTGGTTCCCGTACCCGAGCTTCGCCCTCCAGCGTCTGGGACCTCCTGCCGTCGTTGTGGAGGTCCGTGCCCGCCAGTGGGCGTGGGACCTCAGCCGCACCGAGATTCCCGCCAACCAGCCCGTGGAGTTCGCCACAACCGCCGTGGACGTCAACCACGGGTTCGGGGTCTACAGCCCGTCCGGCAGGCTCGTGGCGCAGGTCCAGGCCATGCCCACGTACGTCAACCGGCTCGTCCTGTCGTTCCCTGAACCCGGTACGTACACCATCCGCTGCCTGGAGTTCTGTGGGATCCCGCACCACGGGATGGTCGCCACCTTTGAGGTGAAGTGAGGGGGGTGAGGATCGTGGCCGCGCACGAGTCGATCCACAACGGGCGAAACGGCCCGGCGCTCCGGGTGGCGCTGGTCTACATGTACACGGGCTTTGTCCTCTTCCTGGCCATGGGCCTGCTCGGGCTGCTCATGCGGATGCTCCACGCGGAGGTCCTGCGCCTGCCGCCTCAGTGGTACTACCAGCTCATGACCCTGCACGGCGCCGGGATGGTGGCGGCGGCGCTGCTGGCGGCCATGGGCGGGGTTATCGCGGCCACCAGCAACCGCCTCGCGCACGACCTCCGCTGGCTGTGGACCGCGTACATCCTGTACTTCGTGGGCGTCGGGCTCGTGCCTCTGGCAGTACTGGTGGGCGGGTTCGCGGCGGGCTGGACCATCATCTACCCGCTGGGGGTGGTGTATGCGTCCGGGTGGACGCCCTGGTCGGCCTTTGCCTTCCTGCTCGGCTACCTGCTGGTCGCCCTGGGGTTCGCCGCCTACTGCATCGCGATGCTCCAGGCCGTGCTCCGGCGCTACAGGAGTCTCTCCCGCGCCCTGGGCTGGCCGGTGCTCTTCGGACGCCCACAGCCTGGGGAGGAGGTGCCCTACCTCCAGGAGGTCGTGGCCACGGTGGTGGGGGTCTGCGGACTCATCGCCGTGCTGGCCGGTGCCGCAGCCCTCGTTCCCTACTTCGGCCACAACCTCAACCTGACGGGGCTGGTGAACCCTCTGTTCGTCAAGGAGATGATCTTCCTGTTCGGCCACACGTTGGTTAACCTGAACATCTACCTGGCGGCGGGCTTGGCCTATGCGAGCCTGCCCGCCTACACCGGCCGGCCGTGGAAGACGACGCCGCTCAGCGCCCTGGGCGTGAACCTCGTCCTGATCTTCGTGTTCCTCCCCTACTTCCACCACCTCTACCAGGACTTCGCCCAGCCCGTCTTCCTCTCCGCCATCGGCCAGTTCGGCAGCTACGGGGTGGGCGTGCCGGCCCTGCTGATCACCGTGTTCGGCGGACTCACCCTGGCCTACCGGTCCGGGATGCGCTGGGCGGTCCCCACCATCCTCATGTTCGCAGGGTTCTGGGGATGGGTGTTCGGCGGGATCGGTGCGGTGGTGGACTCCACCATCGCGGTGAACCAGGTGTTCCACAACACCCTTTGGGTGCCCGCCCACTTCCACACGTACTACCTTCTCGGTGCGGTCGCGCTCACGTGGGCCTACCTGTACCACCTGGCCTCGGAGCTGAGCGGGAAGGAGGAGAGCCGGACCAGCCGGCTGGCAGCTTGGCTCTACGGCATTGGGGGCGCCGGGTTCGTCATGATGTTCTTCACCGCGGGAGCCGCAGGACAGCCCCGGCGGGTCGCGGTGCCGATCCCCGGTACCGGGGAGCAGACGTGGGCGTTCCTCGCCGTCCTGTTCGTTTTCGTACTGGCGCTGGGGCTCCTGTGGCTCACCTACGACCTGCTGGCGAGGTTAGGGCCTGCGTGGGCGCGAGGGGGCGAGCACGCGTGACGCAAGGGCAGCGCTACGCGCTGAGCGCGGTCGGCCTGTCTGCCCTGGTGGGACTTGTCGGGACGCTCCTTCCGACCAGCGATCCGTGCAGGGGCTGGCCCCACTGCGGGCAGTGGCCCCCTGCAGACGGTGCGGTCCTGTTGGCCTGGATCCACCGCATCCTCGCGGGGTTGCTGACCGCGCTCGCGGCCCTGCTCTGCCACCGGGGCCGCCGGGAACCGCGCCCGCTCTTCTTGCTTTCGGTAGCCGCCTTCGCGATGGTCCTGGTACAGGACGCGGTGGGCGCCCGTATCGCCCTGTACGGCCCTGAGCCCGCGTGGACGGGCCTCCACCTCGCCCTCGGGGCAGCTGCGGTGGGACTCTTTGCGGTGGCCGCGGTGGCCGCCTGGGCCCGACCGGCCGGGACCCGGGACGCGGGTGCAGTCCCAGCAGGTGCTGCTTCGGCCTTGTACCTCCTGCTTGTCGGCCTCGACACCCGGGGAGCTTCTGCGGTGGCCCTGGCCTGCGGCCTCGCCCTCGCGATCCGGAGCCGGCGCCAAAAGGAGCCGCAATACGCGCTGGTTGCGGGAGGCGTGGCGGGACTGGCGGGGGTCGACCTGGTCGGCAGGCACGTCCTCGGCCCTGCCGCAGGTCCCCTCACCGCGGTGTCCGCGGTGGGCGTGGCGGGCGGGCTGGGGGCCCTCACGGCGCTACTGTGGTTCCGGCCATCCCTGCGTGAGCCCCGGGCCGCTGTACCGCTATCCGCGCGTGTGAGGGCCTACTGGCAGCTGACCAAGCCACGGGTGGTCCTACTCCTCCTGGTGACGGCCGGGTGTGCCATGGTGGCGGCACGGGGGCTTTGGGTTCCCGTGGGGCTCGTCCTCGCCACCGTCCTGGGTGGCGCGTTTGCGGCGGCCGGCGCCAACGCTTTGAACTGCGTCATCGACCGGGATGTGGACGCGGTCATGCACCGGACCCGGACCCGTCCCCTCGTCACGGGTCGAGTGGGGACGACCGACGCCCTCCTCTTGGGAATCCTCCTCGGCCTCGCCTCCTTCGCCGTGCTGGCCACCGCCGCGAACCTCCTGGCGGCCACCCTGGCGGCCATCGGCTACCTGTTCTACGTGCTCGTGTACTCCATCTGGCTCAAGCGCGCCACGGACCAGAACATCGTGATCGGGGGTGCTGCGGGTGCAGTCCCCCCGCTCGTGGGGTGGGCGGCAGCTTCAGGCCAGCTGGATGTTCTGGCGCTGGGCATGTTCCTGGTCGTCTTCCTGTGGACGCCCCCGCACTTCTGGGCTCTCGCCCTCGCGCGGCGGGAGGACTACGCGCGGGCCGGCATCCCCATGCTGCCGGTGGTGCGAGGGGAAGAGAGGACCCGGAAGCAGATCCTCACGTACACCGTGCTCCTGATCGCCAGTACGCTCGCCCTCGGCGCCGTGGGAGCGATGGGGTGGCTGTACTGGCTGAGCGCACTCCTTCCGGGAGCAGCGTTGCTGGTGGCAGCCTGGCGGCTACGGCGGGACGGCACGGGGCCGGCAGCGTGGTCGCTCTTCAAGTTCAGCAACGTCTACCTCGCGCTGCTGTTCGTGAGTATGGCGCTGGACCGCCTCGGCCCGAAAGGAGCCGTCTAGCGGATGCGCGGGTCCGTGTTTTCCGTCTCCCTAAAGCCGGCGGAGTGGATCACACGGTCGGAGCTCCTGCCGCTGCTGGTACTCCTCGAAGCCGTGTACCTGGCGGGGTGGTGGCTCCTCCGCACGCGGGGCCACATCCGCGTAGCGGGAAGCGGCCCCCTGGGACGCTCCCTACTCGGATTCGGCTTCCTGGTGGTGGCCCTCTGCTCGCCCCTCGACACCTGGCAGCAGTACTCCTTCGCCGCCCACATGCTGCAGCACGAGCTGCTGATGCTGGCGGCCCCTCTCCTCCTCAGCGCCCGCCCGATGCCTGTCAGCCTGTGGGGGCTCCCGGGCCCGTGGAGGAAGCGCCTGGGGAGCTTGCTGGCCCCGGGCCGTCCGGTGCGCGAACTCGCGGATTTCCTGCTCCGTCCGTGGGTGGCGTTGGCCGCCTCCCTGCTGATCCTGTGGACCTGGCACCTCCCTCCCCTCTACAACGGTGTTCAGGCGAGCCGCCTCCTCCACGACCTCCAGCATGTAAGCTTCTTTGCCTCCGGGCTGTTGCTGTGGTGGCCCATCGTCCGCGCGGCCCCCTACCGGTACCGGTGGTCGCAGGCGGAGGGGATCCTGTACGGGCTGGTAGCCTACGTCCTGGTCGCGGTGACCCTCCGCTCCCTGCTCGGGGCGTACTTCGCCCTCACGGACCGGCCGGTGTACGCGTACTACGCGGGCGTGCTGGGCCCTCAGGCCCTGGAGGACCAACGCCTGGCAGGCCTTGTGATGTGGCTGGTCCCGCTGCCGGTCTTCGTGGGGGCCGCGTTATCCGCCGTGTGGTCGGGGCGTCCCCAGCCCGTCCCGTCACGGCCCGTCACGGCTCAACCTTTCGGCTACGGCACCCAACCAACGGTCGGACACGGGGGGTAGCGGCATGGAGAGAGGAAGACACGACCGAGCGACTATCGCCCTGGGCCTGGCGATGTTCCTCGTGATCCTGTACGCGGTGGCCTGGTACGTGGTAGGCCGGGACCGGTTCTGGTTCCCACCCCTGGCTTCCCTAGAAGGCGGGGAGATCGACCGCCGGCACTGGATCACCCTCTGGTCCGTGACCGTAGGCTTCGTGGTGGTCCACGCCATCCTCGGGTATGCCCTGCTCCGGTTCCGCAGCGGGGTGCCGGGACGTGCCGCGTACCTCCCCGACCACCGGGGGCTGGAGGCCCTGTACACGGCGGTCCCGGCCGTGGTGTTCATCGGGCTCAGCGTAGGCGGGATCCTCCTGTGGGAGCGCCTGTGGCGGCCAGCTCCTCCCGACGCCCTGGTGGTGGAGGTGCGTGCCGAGCAGTTCGCGTGGTCTGCCCGCTACCCGGGGCCGGACGGCAAGCTGGGACGGGTAGACCCCCGGATCCCGCGCCCCTTCAACGTGGACCCCGACGACCCGGCCTCCCGGGACGACTTCACGAGCCCGGAGGTCGTCCTCGTCGTGAACCGTTCCGCCCGGATCCTGCTGCGGAGTAAGGACGTGATCCACAGCTTCTTCGTACCGCATTTCCGGCTCAAGCTGGACGCGGTGCCGGGGCGAACGGACGAGCTCCTGCTCACCCCGACCCGCCTGGGCACGTACGACTTCGCCTGCGCCGAGCTGTGCGGGGTGGGTCACTACATCATGCGGGGTCGCGTCCGGGTGGTCACGCAGGAGGAGTTCGACGCCTGGGCGGCCCAGCAGACCCGCGCGCAGCAGGGGAGGTGAGAAAGATGGCGCACCCGCTCCACCTGGAGGCACCGGCCCACGAGAGCTTCTGGCGCAAGTACGTCTTCAGCCTGGACCACAAGGTCATCGCGATCCAGTACCTGTTCACCGGCCTTTTCATGGCGCTGGTGGGGGGCTTTCTCGCCATGGCCATGCGGACCCAGCTGGCCTGGCCCGAACTGGGGGTGCTCCGGCCCGATCAGTACCTCGGGTTCGTGAGCATGCACGCCACCATCATGCTGTTCTGGGTGCTGACCCCGCTGCAGCTGGGCGCCTTCGGCAACTACCTGATCCCGCTGATGTGCGGGGCGCGCGACATGGCGTTCCCCTTCGTCAACATGCTCTCGTACTGGACGTACGCCCTTTCGATCGTCCCCCTGCTCGCGGCCTTCTTCGTCCCCGGCGGGCCCCCGAACGGCGGGTGGGTCCAGTACCCGCCGCTTTCGGCGCTCCGGGACGCGGCCCCCGGGTCCCTGTGGGGCGTGGACCTCTGGCTGGTGGCGGTCGTCCTGTTCTGCATCTCCTCGTTGTTCGGGTCCCTGAACTACATCACCACGATCCTTCAGATGCGCACGCGCGGTCTCAGCATGGGCCGGCTGCCCCTCACCGTCTGGGGCATGCTGCTCACCGCCACCCTCGCCCTCCTGGTGTTTCCGGAGCTGATGGCCGCGGGGATCCTCCTCCTGTTCGACCGGCACTTCGGGACCAGCTTCTTCATCCCCGCGGGGCTGTTCGTGGGCGACCGGCCTGTGCCCCAGGGCGGCGGGGATCCCCTCCTGTGGCAGCACCTCTTCTGGTTCTTCGGCCACCCGGAGGTGTACATCGTCATCCTGCCCTCCATGGGCATGGTCTCCGACGTGATCGCCACCTTCGCCCGGAAGGGGATCTTCGCCTACCGCGGCATGGTGGGCGCCATGATGGTGATCTCCGGCCTGAGCTTCCTCGTGTACGGGCACCACATGTTCGTCAGCGGAATGAGCCCGCTGCTCGGGACGGGCTTCGCCCTCACCACGCTCGCCATCGGCATCCCCTCCGCGGTCAAGACCTTTAACTGGGTCGTCACTCTGTGGGGAGCCCGCATCCACGCCACCACCGCGATGCTGTTCGCCGTCGGCTTCATCTCCATGTTCGTGGCGGGGGGGCTTTCCGGTCCCTTCCTGGGAGCCAACGCGGTGGACATCCCCCTGCACGACACCTACTTCGTCGTCGCGCACTTCCACCTGGTGATGGCCGTGGCGTCCCTGTTCGGGATCTTCGCCGCCATCTACTACTGGTTCCCCAAGATGTTCGGACGGCTCCTGGACGAGCGGCTGGGGAAGCTCCACTTCTGGCTGAGCTTCGTGGGCGCGTACGGCGCGTTCTTCCCCATGCACATTCTCGGGATCGCGGGCATGCACCGCCGGATCTACTCCACCCAGGCCTTCCCCTACCTGCAGCACCTGGCGCCCGTCAACGTGTTCATCACGATCTCCGCCTTCCTGCTCTTCGTCGGCGGATTGGTCTTCGCCTGGAACCTCCTGAGGACCCTCCGCCGACCCGCGTCCGTGGAGGACCCGAACCCGTGGCGGGCGTGCACCCTGGAGTGGTCCACGCGCAACCGGCCCGGCCACGGCAACTGGGAAGGGCCGGTCCCGGACGTCTTCCGGGGTCCGTACGAGTTCAGCGTGCCCGGGGAGGAGCGGGACTACGTGCCCCAGTGGCTCCCCGCACCGGCCCCCGCACGGGGCGCGTGAGGAGGTGAGCGATGCAGGTCACCGAGACCGCGGTCGCCCGACCGGAGTGGGGTGGCGGGGTTTCCCCGTTCGACGTCAACTGGGGCAAGTTCATGATGTGGACCTTCCTCACCGCAGACGCGTTCACCTTCGGCGGCTTCCTGGCGAGCTACGTGTTCGCGCGCCTCGCTGCACCCACCTGGCCTCCCCACCACGAGATCCTGAACCTGAACTTCGTCGGCGTGATGACCTTCCTGCTCATTACGAGCAGCGCCACCATGGCCGCCGCCGTCCACGCGGCCAAGGAGGGGGACTCCGGAAGGACGACACGCTACCTGCTCCTGACGATCCTGGGAGGCGTGACGTTCCTCGGCATGCAGGCGTACGAGTGGACGCACTTCATCCAGGAAGGGGCCAGGCCCTGGACGAACCCCTGGGGGGTCGTGGCCTTCAGCGCCTTCTTCTTCCTCGTCACCGGCTTCCACGGGAGCCACGTTCTGAGCGGCGTGCTCTACCTGCTCGTCGTCCTGCGGAGGACGGTCCGCGACTTCGCGCGTGTGGCTGCGCAGCCGCCGGAGGGGCCGCGCAGCCACGTTCTGGAGACAGCAGCCGCGCGCGTGGAGAACGCGGGCCTATACTGGCACTTCGTAGACCTGGTGTGGGTCTTCGTGTTCGCGCTGATGTACGTGATCTGAGGAGGGCTGAAGATGGAGAGGGCAGCCGGGTACGCACTCTACTGGAGGACGTGGGTTTGGCTTTTGCTGGTCACCGTACTGGAGGTGGGAGTCATCTACGTTCCGATTCCCCGTGGCTACATCATCCTCGCGGTGGTGTTTCTGGCACTCGTGAAAGCGTCCCTGATCGTCTCCAACTTCATGCACCTCCGGTTCGAACGGCGGACCCTGGCCTACGTCCTCGCGGCGCCGGTGGCGTTCCTGGCCGCCATGTTCCTGTTCTTCTGGCCGGATGCGGTCCGCCTGTGAGGGTGGTGGGAGCCCGGCGGGCGCGGGCTAGGCGGGTCCCCGTCCGGGCCCCTCACGGGGCTGTACCCACCTCCCGCGGCAGTCGGACCCGAAACTCCGTCCCGACGCCGGGGGTGCTGCGCACGTCTACCCGTCCGCCGTGGGCTTCCACCACCTCCCGGACCAGGGCCAGCCCGAGCCCGCTTCCCTCGGATCCGCGGCCTGCTCCGGGGACCCTGTAGAACCGGTCGAACACTTTCGGCAGGTGCTCTGGAGCGATCCCCACGCCGGTGTCTGTTACCATCAGCTCCACGGACGTGTCCTGCGCCGATGCACGCACGGTCACACGCCCTCCCGCGGGGGTGTACTTGATGGCGTTGTCCACCAGGTTCCGGACCACCAGCACCATTTGTTCCGGGTCCGCCAGCACCTCCGGCAGGTGCGGGGGAACGTCCACCTCCAGCCGCAGCCCCGCGTCCGCGGCCAGGGGCGCTACCTCCTCCACCAGCTCGTACAGCACCGGCGCCAGGTCCACGGGCCGACGTTGCGACGCACCCCCCTCCTGGACCGCCGCCAGAGCCAGCAGGTGATCCGTAAGCCTCCGGAGCCGGTCCAGCACCCGCAGGGTGTCGTCCACAGACTCCAGGGCGGCAGGATCCGAGGCGATCCTGTCCCGCAGCACCTCCAGCCGTAGGCGGAGGCTCGCCAGGGGGGAACGGAGCTCGTGCGCCGCACGTGCCGCGAACGCGCGCTGCTGCGCCACCATGGCCTCCACCTGCTCCGCCATCCGGTTGAAGCTGGACCCCAGGCGGCGGAGCTCCTCCGCCCCCTCCACCCGGACCCGCTGCGACAGCCGCCCCCCCGCCACCGCGTCCGCGGCGTCCGTCAGCAGCCGCAGGGGCCGGGTGATCCACGTGGCCAGGAGGCTGCTGGCCACCGCCACCGTTCCCAGGACCGTCAGACCCGCGCCCGCTAAAGCTAGCCACGCTGCCCGGACCGGCGCCAGCACCGCCGCCTCAGGCACCGACAGCTCCACCGCCCCTAGCGCGCGGCCGTCCTCCTCCACAACGGGCACGGTGGCGTACAGCCGGCGCGCGGAGCCTTCCACAGCCCATCCCTGTCGCGGAACCGTCGGATGCGCGGCCATCGGCTCGGAGGAGGCCAGCACCCGCAGGTGGCGATCTAGCACCACCACCCGAGCCTCAGCACTCCGGGCGTAATCCGCCACCACCGCCTGCGGCAGCCAGCGGTGCTCCAGCGCCTCCTCGACAACTGTAGCGACGACCAGCGCTTTGGCCGCCAGCTCGTGGTACGCCCGCTCCTCAGCGCTGCGCTTCAGCTGGTAACCGGACCACACCACGAGCCCCCCCACGCCCAGGACCAGCAGCCCCAGGTACAGCGCCAAAATCTGCCAGCGCAGGCTAGTCCTCACCCGCGTCCTCGAGCCGGTAACCGTATCCCCGCACCGTGTGGATGTACCGCGGCCGGGAGGGGTCGGACTCCAGCTTCTCCCGCAACCACCGCACGTGCACGTCCACGGTCCGCGGGTCACCCACCCAGTCCGGGCCCCACACCCGGTCCAACAGCTCCCGCCGCGAGAGGGCCTGGCCAGCCGCGGACATGAGGACCTCCAGGAGCTGGAACTCCCGCGGGCGCAGCTCTACGACCTTCCCGCCCCGCCACACCCGTCGCGCCAGGCGGTCTAGGGTGACCTCGCCCACCGTCAAGCGGTCCGCCGGCCCCGGTGAGGCTCCCCGGTCCAGCTCCCGGCGCCGCAGGATGGCCCGCAGCCGCGCCACCAGCTCCCGGAGGCTGAAGGGCTTGGTGACGTAGTCGTCGGCGCCCACTTCCAGCCCCGTCACCCGGTCCAGCTCGTGACCGCGGGCCGTCAGCATCAGAACCGGCACGTCGGACCGGCGGCGGATCTCCCGGCACACGCTGAAGCCGTCCACGTCCGGCAGCATCACGTCCAGCACCACCACGTCCACGGTCTCGCGGGCCAGCACGTCCAGGGCCGCGCGGCCGTCCCTCACGTGGACGGGCCGGAACCCGTGCTGGCTCAGCCCCTCCTGCAGGGGCTCGGCCAGGTCCAGGTCGTCCTCCACCACGAGGACCACAGGCTGCGCAGCGCCGGTCACCGCCCCGTCACCTCACCCTGCGACGCCTGTCTTGCGGATCCGTCCCAAGTCCGCAACCCGAGGAGCACGGCTACCACGGCCGCGGAGGTCACCACCAGGGTTCCCGCGCCAGGGCCCACGTCGGTTCCCGCACCGAGGAGGTGCAGCGTGGCCAGTCCGTACGCTCCAAAGGCAGCATAGTGCAGGGCGCGCCAGAACCGGTAGCCGGTGTGGCGCCGCAGCCAGATGCTCCCGTACACCGCTGACGCGGCGTACGCGCCCAGCTGGCCCAGTCCCACCCAGGCCGACCGCTCAGGGAAGCGGAACGGTATCAGCACGCCGGCCAGGTCCGCCCGCACATACCGGTCGCCCAGGAGGGACAGGGCGTGGACCGCCACAAACACCAGGGCTAGCCCCGCCGACAAACGGTGAAGCTGCGCCAGGAGTGCCGCGGTGCTTCCTCGCGTCACCCTCCCGGACAACGACAAGCCCAGGCACGTGGCCGTCCACAGCAGCCCGTAGCTCACCCACCCGGTGCTCCGGCTGGCGTACCAGAACGCCTTGGTCTCCGGAGCGGTCAAGGTGGCGGCCCACGCCGCTGCCCTGGGAGCGGCCCACAGCGCGCCGCCCGCAGCGCCCACCCCGGCCACAGCGGCCAAGGCCAGCACTGTACTTACCCGCACCTCAGCCCACCCCCTCCTGGGACCCTTGGGCCGTGCGGCTCAAGGCCAGCCCCCGCCACCAGACCTTGCCGTCCTGGCGGACGACCGCCGCCCGCAGGTGAGCCCGGTGATCCAGGTACGCCTGGCCCGCCTCCGTGCCCAGCACCACCAGGGCCAGGGCGTGGGCGTTGGCCTCTATCGCGTGGCGCGCCAGCACCGTGGCGCTCGCCACGTCGGTCCGGGCCGGCAGGCCCGTGCGGGGGTCGACGACGTGGTGGGCCACCTGCTGGCCTGCACGCCAGCGGCGGAAGTCGGTGCCAGAGGTGGCCAGGCCGCCTCGCCGCAGCCACACGACCCCAAGGGTGCCGCGCGGCCCCTCCACCGCCACCGGCCAGCCCGGCCAGCCGGGCGGGATCCCGCGCACCGCCACGTCCCCGCCCGCTTCTACCAGACACGGACCGAGCCGACGCAGCTCCGCGGCCAGCCGCTCCGCCGCGTAGGCCTTGCCCACGCCTCCCAGGTCCACCCGCAGGCCGCGCGGAACGAAGACCACAGGCAGCCGAGGGTGTACCCGGACGAGCCGCCACCGTCCAAACACAGTGGGGTCCGGGTCTGGAAGCGCGTCCGCCGCCGGAAGCTCTTCGAAGCTGGTCCGGTAGCCCGCGGCCTCCAAGCGGTCCAGCAGCGTGGGGTCGTACAGGCCCCCGGTAACCCGCGCGGCCCACAGGGCCCACCGAAGCGCCCGCCACAGCACCGGGTGCACCCGAACCGGGGCTCCCGAGGACCGGTTGAGCCGGCTCAGCTCGCTGTCCTCCCGGAACCGGCTCAGCAACGCTTCCAGCTGAGACGCCCGGAACCTCGCGGTGTCCACCGCGTGACGGGCCGTGGCGGCCTCCGCCGCAGCCACGCACACCCGGAACTCACAACCCATGGCCCGGAAGCTGCCGCGGAATACCTGCAGGCTCACCGCGACGAGCGGCTAGCGGCCACGGGCCGGTGCACAGACGGGACTGGCGGGAGGAGTTCCAGCTCCGTGCCGTCGGCCTCCCGCACCGCCGGGCGCCCGAGTTCCCGGAACGCCACAGGAACGTCCCGCGCGGCCAGTACGCCCCAGCCCACCACGCTGGCCAGTAGGGAGCCCGTGGCCAGCAACACCTTCCACCCACGGGCACCGCGGTCAGTCGTCATCCTCCCACCTCTCCCGTCGCTCGTGCTCTTCTCGCTCCCAACGATCCGCACTCCGCCAGGCCCGCCTGTCGCCGCCGGCCAGGCGCTCTAGCAACCGGTTGGCTTCCCCCAGCCTCTGGCGGTACAGGGCCTCCCGCTGCCGGTACGCCGCCACGAGCCGTCGCAGCTGCTGCGACTCCTGCCGCAGGCGCTCCACCTGCGCCGCGCACTCCCCCCGTGCTGGCTCCGCGGGCGTCTGCGCGCCCGCCAGGCGCAGGCCCAGCACCACGCCTGCCGACGCGACAAAAGCGGTGCTGGCCGCCGCGACCAACCACACCCAGGTTCGAGACATCCCGACACCTCCGTCGCGAGGATCACCTGCAGGAATACCGCGCCGGGCCCGGCGGGTGGTGAACGGGGCAGAATCGAAACGTTAACGGTCGGTTAAGAACTTGCCGGGCCTCCAGCTGTCCCCTACCCTGCCCTTGGTATGGCGGGCTTCCAGAAAGGCCAGGAGCTGGTGCTCCGCGTGGACCGGCTGTCGTACGGCGGACGCGGGGTGGCCCGGGCGGACGGGTACGTGGTGTTCGTCCCTTACACGGCGCCCGGCGACTTGGTGCGCGCCCGACTGGTGCGGGCGAAGCGGTCCTTCGGGGAAGCGGAAGTGGTGGAGCTGGTGGAGCCGTCCCCTGAGCGCGTGGCCCCGCCTTGCCCGTACTTCGGCCGCTGCGGCGGCTGCACCTGGCAGCACCTGCGCTACGAGGCCCAGCTGGCGGCCAAGGAGCAGATCGTGCGGGACAGCCTGGAGCGTCTGGGCGGACTGCGGGGAATACCCGTCCGGCCCATCCTGCCTGCGCCCCGGCCCCTGGGCTACCGGAACAAGATGGAGTTCGCCTTCCACCCCGAGGCCACGTTGGGGCTGCACGTGCCAGGGCACTTCGACCGGGTGGTGGAGATCGACGAGTGCCTGCTGCCTTCGCCTCTGGCCAGCGCCGTGCTGCGGGAGGTGAAGGCCTTCGTGCGCGAGCGGTGCCTCAGTTGCTACGACCACCGCACCCGCCAGGGCCTTCTGCGCCACCTGGTGTACCGGGAAGGCGTGCGCACCGGACAGGTGTTGGTGGCGGTGGTCACCGCGTCGGGTCCGTTCCCCCAGGGCCGGGAGCTGGCGCGCCAGCTGGTGCAGCGCCACCCGCAGATCCGGAGCGTGCTGTGGGCCCAGTCCAGCTCGCTCTCCGACGCGGTGAAGGTGGACCGGCTGGAGGTGCTCTGGGGTGAGCCCACCATCGAGGAGGAGCTCGGCGGACTCCGGTTCCGGATCGGGCTGGAGACCTTCTTCCAAACCAACACCGAGCAGGCGGACCGCATGCTGCAGCTCGTTCTGGAGATGGCCGAGCTCACGGGCGGGGAGCGGGTGGTGGACCTGTACTGCGGGGTGGGTACGTTCGCCCTCGCCCTCGCCCGGCAGGCGGCGTTCGTGTGGGGCGTGGAGGTCGTCCCGTCCGCGGTCCAGGCTGCGTGGGACAATGCGGCGCGGGCGGGCATCGGCAACGTGGAGTTCGTGCAGGGCGAGGTGCGGCACGTGCTCCCAGATCTGGTGGCGCGCGCGGGGACCCCGGACCTGGTGGTCCTGGACCCGCCCCGGTCAGGAGCGGGAGGGAAGGTGATGCGGAAGGTGGGCCGGGCTGGCCCTCGCCGGGTGCTGTACATCTCGTGCAACCCCACCACCCTGGCCCCCGACCTCAAGGAGCTGGTCCCCTTCGGGTACCGGGTCCTGGCGGTACAGCCCGTGGACCTGTTCCCGCAGACCTACCACGTGGAGGCCTCGGTACTGCTGGACCGGGCTTAGACCGTGGCGACCTGCGCCTGTTGAACCCTGGACAGTGACGACGACCTCGTGCTCGTCTCGCAGGCCTTCGAAGGCCTGACCTGGCGGGACCGG
>JBKBVM010000249.1:0-2285 GCA_046289555.1 bacterium | reverse complement strand
CCTGCCGCTCGAGGGTGTGGCGCTTCGCGCCCTCGAGATCGCCGAGCCGCTGGTCGGTGTGGCGCTGGGCCTCGGCGAGTTCGGCGAGTCGCTGGTTGGTGTGGCGCTGGGCCTCGGCGAGTTCGGCCAGGGCAGTCTCGACCCTACCAAGGCGTTCCTCGGTGCCCTTCTGAGCCTGGGCGAGTTCGGTGACAGCGGCCTCGAGGGCCCCCACGCGTTGCTCGGTGTGAGCCTGGGCTTTGCTGAGTTCCGCTAGCTGCTGTTCGGCGCGCCGCTGTGCCTCGGCGAGGGCCTGGAGGGTCGCCTCGGTGGCACGCTGGGCCCCGGTCAGGGCACGCACCTCCGCCACCAGGGCCCGCAGCTCGTCGGCCAGCGCCACCCCGTCGGGAAGGAGCGCCCGGCGGAGCTGCTCTGCCCACTCCGGGTGCTGCGCAAGCAGCCGGACCAGCTCCTGAAGGTCTTCCAGCCGAAGCGGCATATTCAGCACGATTCTACCGCAGCTCCCGGAGGATGGCAGGCTGGTAGGGGGTGTGCGACGGGGTGGCACGCGGAATGCTTGACCCTATGGTAACAGGGAAGCGGATGTCCGACCGTTCCAGGTGGGCCCTCCTGTCCGCGGCGGCGCTGCTGGCGGCCGTGTGGGTGCTGGTGGGCGGTCGCAGCCTGTGGTTCGACGAGCTGTTCGGGCTGCACGCCGCCGGGCGGCCCTGGGGCGACTTCGTGCGCTTTGTCCGCGACCACGACGCCCACCCTCCCGCGTACTACCTGCTGCTCCGGGTGTGGACACGGCCGTTCGGCATCTCCGAACTTGCTCTAAGGGCCCTTTCGGCGGTGCTGGCGGTGGCCACCCTCGCGGTCGTCCGCGAGAGGGTCCGCCAGCGTCTGGGAGAGGCCCCAGCGGCGGTAGCGGTGCTCGCGCTGGCGGCGTCCCCGCTGTTCCTGCAGGCCGCCACCGAGGCCACCCGCTACGCGCTGCTGACCCTGCTGTACTCCGCCGCGGCCTGGGACGCCGTCTCGGCGGTCGAAAAAGACGCCAGGTTCCCGTGGAGGCTCGCGGCACTGGGCGCGCTGCTGCTGTACACCCACTACCTCGGCGCGGTACTGGTGGCGTCGCTGGCGGCCTTCGCGTGGTGGGAGGGGGGACGAAGAGGGCTCCGGACCGCCGCGGTAGCCTTCTCCGTCTCGGGCGTGCTCTTCACGCCGTGGCTCCCTGTCCTCTGGCACCACCTCTCCGCGGGCCGGTTCGACCCCCCGTGGAGGCCCGCGCTCCCCGCCACGCTGCCGCTGCAGGTCCTGCACGTGGTGGGGTTCGGTGGCCGGGTGGCGGGTACGGCGAGCTACTTCTCGGTCTCGCAGGCTCCGCTCTGGGTGGAGGTGGTCCTGGCCGTCCTGGTGGCCGTAGTCGTCGGTCTGGGCGTGCGGACCCTGTGGGACAGGTCCCGCAGCCTGGCCCGGCTCGTGGCCTGCTGCGCGGGCCTGCCCGCGGCCGCGCTCCTGGGCGTTTCGCTGGTCCGGCAGAGCATGGTGGCCTACCCCAGGTACTTCGTGTTCGCGCTCCCCTTCCTCGCGGTGGCGGTGGGGCCCCTCGCGGGCGGTCTGAGCGGCCGGGGCTCCAGGGTCCTGGCGGCGTGTTGTGGGGCCGCCCTGCTGGCGCTGTCGGCGGGTTCTCTGAGCCTGTGGGGCTCGAACCTCACGGAGGGGATGGGCGACCGGCGGGCGCTGGCCGCGCAGCTGAGGGCGAGGCTACAGCCACGGGACGTGGTGCTGGTGTACCCACGCTGGGAGTCTGTAGGCGTCGACTACTACATGCCGGAGCTGCGGGACCGCTACGTGGCCTTGCGGTCGGAGTGGACCGACCGGGGGCTGCGGGAGCTGCGCGAGCAGGTCCGGGTTGCGGCGGAAGCGGAGAGGGTCTGGGTCGTGCAGGGGTTCCCGATCCCGCCCGCGGCGTTCGAGGCGGTCTACCGCCAGCTGGCCGGCACCCACCGGGTCACGTACTTCGGCGAGTTCGACGGCGTGCGCCTCACGCTGTTCGTCCGCAGGCCGTCCCGGTGACGGTCACCGCCGGAGCAGGTTGCGCAGGACGAACGCCACGTTGGCGGGCCGCTCCGCCAGCCGCCGCATGAAGTACCGGTACCAGTCCGGCCCGTACGGGGTCGCCACCAGAACCCGGTAGCCGCGCGCCAGCAGGTCCGCCTGCAGGCGCGGCCGGACTCCGTACAGCATCTGGAACTGGAAGGCGTCCGGCGGGATCCCGTGACGTCGGGTGAACTCCGCCGTGTGCG
>JBKBVM010000248.1:0-2289 GCA_046289555.1 bacterium | reverse complement strand
ACGCCGCACACACCCCGCTTCTCCGCGGACGGCCACTCTCGGGAAAAGGAGCCCGCCGGGCTGCGCGGGGTTCTAAGCCCTACCCCTCCGGGAAACGCGGCAGTTAGTGCTCCCGCAGCCGGGCCTCCCAGTCCGCGACGAACTCCCGCAGGAACGACCCCGCCACCACTTCCCGTAGCTTCTCGAACGCCTCTGGTCCGACAGGCTGGAACCCGTGGGCCAGCGGCGACCTGTTGCGGGTTTCGAGATACGGCTTCAGAGGCGACCGGTCGGCACGGTAGAGCTCGGCGAAGCGCCTGCCGACCGGGTCGCCCAGGTCCCCCAGCAGTTCGAATCCGTGCACCAGGCCGACCTTGAGCCGTCCTTCGTTATCCACACGGTTCTTCCACTTCGCCCGCACGGCTTCAGGAAGGCGGTCCACCTGCACGCCGTCGCTCCGCAGGCCCCGGCGGTGAAGTCCCAGCTGTGCCAGGTACTCCAGCAGACGGTAGAGCAACGCCACGGCCACGTCGTAGCGGTGCTCCGCCGCCCGCCGGTCCGCGTGCGCCAGCAGGTCCACCCCGGTCCGCGCGTCCCAGACAAGACATCAGATTGAGGTGCGCCCGGTGCTCGTCACGTATGGCTCCTTGCGACAGACGCTCAACCTGCCGCAGAACGGTCGCAAAGTGCCCTGCGTTGAACAGCTCCACCAACGTCCGCCACCAGCGTCGGAACAGCAACTCGTAGGGCCGGAAACTCAGGACGCGCTCCGTCCCCGAAACGACCCTGCCGTCTGGATCCCGCTGTCCTTCGATGTAGCTGATGCCCGCGAGCTCCAGGTTGATGGCGACGTAATCCAGAGCCGCGGACATGGCTTTCGTCCCGCGCGTGTAGTCCACGTACACTTCCTCAGCCCTGAAACCGCGTGCTTCAAGTAGCAGCCGGCGGATCCTGTCCTCGTAGTGCAGGCAGAGCTTCTCCACGTCAGCGGGCTCCGGGAACTGGTCGATCACGAACGAAGGCTCGGGAAAGTGGGCCTGCGCGGCAGCCTCCGCGTGCGCCCTGCTTTCCGGCGTCGCCAGGAACAGCGCGAAGTCGGGATTGTGGTTGGCCAGGGCGATGCGCAGCGAGCGCACCACGTCTGGCCCGGTCCCCACCGTGACGACGAGTGCCTTTCTCCCCATCAGCCCGCGCCGGCCGTTGCCCGGCGCCTGCACGGACCTCCTACGACGCGCCGCGGACTTCTTCCTCCAGCTGGCGCCAGGTCTATGGGAGCCAGCCCGCCTCCCCCCTCGGCCCTGGAGGCCTTGTGCTTCGACGGTCTCGACAACGCTGCAATCGCCGATCCCGAGTAGATTAAAAATTAAGAAAGGGCGATGGAGTGGTCCCGGCTGGCAAGGGTCACCACCGGCTACTCTACGAGGTCGCCCCGCAGGGCTACCGCAGCAGCGAGAGGAGGGAAAGACGATGAGGAACGGCCTTGCCCTACTCGTGGTCTTGGCCCTGAGCCTTGCCGCTGTGCCCGGCTCCCACGGGACCCCTGAGGCGCTGTTCCGGAAGGCCGCCGAGCTGCGGGAACCCTCCGCACAGGTCCGGAGGGCGGCGCTGCTCCCGGACGGGAGGGTCGCGTACTACCGGGAGCGCACGCGCCCGCCCACCGACCAGGAGAAAGACCGCCGCGCGGCCTGGTTCGACGCCGAGTGGGAAAGGTTCCGCCGGCAGGCCGAGCAGGAAGGAATTCCCCAGATCGAGCGAAGCACCGAACAGATGGCTCGCAAGCTGGAGGAGGAGGCCGCCAAGCAACCGCTGGTGGTGCGCCCCCTGTTTCCCTTCCTCTCCGCCGTTTTCCGGGGTCTGCCGGCTTGGCTGCGGTGGGTGATGGAGCAAACCTTGCCCATCGCCCGGCGACACTTCATCAACCAGCCGGTGGTGGTTGAAGCGGCGCTCAGCGTGTGGGATCCCAGCGGCAAGACCACGGAGCTCCTGCCGGTAGACGTGCCCGGCCTGTACGGCGAGGAGAGCTGGGCCCGCTTCCCGGCCGACGAACTCCACCTGCGGGCCTCGCCCGACGGGCGGTATGTGGCTCTGTCTCCCAGGGCCAGGGTTCGCGGTGGTTCGCCGTTGGGGTGGTCTCCCGACGGGCGGCTCCTGTTCGTGACCCGGTCGGTGGACAGGAGAAAGGTCATCGCCATCCACGCCGCCGATGACCTGCGGGAAGTGGCCCGGTGTCCCGCGGATTTTGACCGCAGGCTCATGGGAGCCGGTACCGGTTCAGCCATCAGGGACGTCGCCATCGCAGAGGACCGCCTG
>JBKBVM010000247.1:0-2299 GCA_046289555.1 bacterium | reverse complement strand
GCAGGAAGGCGTCCACGTCCTTCAGCCTCACGAAGGCCCCCGACGGTGCCAGGCGCACCACCTTGCCCCGCACCACGTCCCCTTCCCGATAGCGGGACCGGATGTCCACCCACGGGTCCGGCAGCACCTGCTTGAGGCTCAGGCTGATCTTCCCTGCCGCGGGATCCACCCGAATCACCCGCAGGCGCAGGGTCTGGCCCCGCCGGACCACCTCCGATGGGTGCTTGATGTACGTCCACGCCATCTCGCTGATGGGCAGCAGAGCGTCCACCCCGCCCAGGTCCACGAACGCGCCGAAGTCCGTGATCCGCCGGACCACGCCCTCCACCTCGTCCCCTTCCCGCAGGGTGTTGAACAGCTCCTCCCGGCGCCGGGCGCGCTCCTCCTCCACCGCCTGCTTGTGGGACAGGATCACCCGGTTGCGCTCGCGGTCGATCTCGATGACCTTCAGGGGCACACTCTCCCCCACGAGGTTCTCGAACCGCCTGCCCTTCACCCGGGTCAGGTCGATGTGGGAGCCCGGCACGAAGCCCCGCAGGCCCACGTCCACCACCACCCCGCCCTTGACCCGGTCCACCACCATGGCGTGGAGGATCTGCCCGTCCCGCAGCGCCGCCTCCAGCCGCTCCCACGCCCTCTGCACGTCCGCCCGCCGCTTGCTGAGCAGGATGCTCCCTTCCTCCTGCTCCACCCGCATCACGTACACGTCGATCTGCTCGCCCACCTGCAGATCCGCGGGTGACTCTCCAGGCCGGAACTCCCTCAAGGGGATGAGCCCTTCGGACTTGGCGCCCACGTCCACCAGCACGCCCTCACTGTCCACGCGCACCACGGTGCCGCGGACGATCTGGCGTTCCTGCAGCTCCGGGAACGCGCTCTCCATGCTGACCTCTTCGGCGGGGGTCCGGCTTTCCTCGGACATACGGCCTCCTGCGCGAGCCTACACGCGAAAAAAGGGCGTTTCCGCCCGGGTGCTCCGCCATTATACCCGCGGCCCCGCGGGCGGAGCAAGGCGAGGGGACGCCGGCTTACAGGGACCAGTACGTGGACAGCACCCGGCGGACCTGCCGCACCCGCTCCCGCACCACCGCGTACGGCACCTCCGGGTGGCCGGCCGGCGCCGGCCCGGCCACCCCTGCCAATACCCCCAGCACCGCCTCCACGCACCGGGACAAGCCCCTGAGGTCGTAGCCGCCCTCCAACACCAGCACCACCCTCCCGCCACACCACCGCCCCGCGGCTTCCTGCAGCAGGGACGCGAGACGGCCGAAGCCCGCCTCGGTGAGCTGCATGCGGCCGAGAGGGTCGGTGTGGTGCGCGTCGAAGCCTGCCGACACCACGACCAGCTCCGGCTTCCACGCATCCCCCAGGGGGATCAGCACCTCTTCGAACACCGTGCGGTAGCCCTCGTCGCCGACCCCGGCCGGAAGCGGGACGTTTACCGTCAGCCCCTCCCCGTCCCCCTCGCCCGTCTCCTCCACGGCGCCGGTCCCCGGGTACCAGCCCTCCTGGTGCAGGGATGCGAACAGGACACCTCCGTCGCGGTAGAACACCTCCTGCGTGCCGTTCCCGTGGTGCACGTCCCAGTCCAGCACCAGGACTCTCCGAACCCCCAGACGTTCCTGTGCGTAGCGGGTGGCCACGGCCACGTGGTTGACGAGGCAGAACCCCATGGCGCGCCCGAACCCCGCGTGGTGGCCCGGCGGCCGCACGAGGGCGAAGGCCCAGGAGGCCTGTCCCCGTACCACCGCGTCCACCGCCCGCACCGCACCTCCCGCAGCAGCCGTGACCGCGCGCCAGGTGCCCTCCACCCCATAGGTATCGGGATCCAGCCACACCCCCGGGGCTCGGCTGGCCCGCCGAACCTGGTCCAGGTAACCCCGTGGGTGCACGAGCTCCAGCAGCTCCAGGCCGGCGGGCTCCGGCTCTTCGCGGGGGAGTCGGTCCCACAGCTCCGCCCTCTCCAGCGCCTCCCGCACGGCCTGCAGCCGCTCCGGCTTCTCGGGGTGCGGCCGCGGCGGGACGTGCAGCAAGCAGTCCGGGTGGTACAGAAGGAGACCGCTCACGTGCGGGCCGGCTTCGGAGAGGTGGCTTGGCGCAGGGCTCGCACGGCCGCGGCCACGCCCTCGGGATGGCGGTACACGTAGTGCCCCGCCACGAGGACGGTGGCACCCGCCTCCACGGCCCGGGCGCCGGTCGTGGGGTCGATCCCGCCGTCCACCTCCAGCTCGAAGTGCAGGGCTCGCTCGTCCCGCACGCGCGCCAGATGCGACACCTTCCGCAGCATCCGGGGCAGGAC
>JBKBVM010000246.1:0-2300 GCA_046289555.1 bacterium | reverse complement strand
CAACGTTATGCACAGATGTCGTGGTCACGCCGGAACCACCCTTGAGGGCGTCGCCAAAGGGACCCGCGGCCGCGTAGGCGGAGTTGCTCCAGCTCGGGCCGATGCGCACCTTGCCGCGCACCTCGTCGTACTTGGAGCCCGTACCGTCGTGGCAGGTGATGCAGAGGTCGGTGATGGAAGGACCCTTGAGGAGCCGGATGGAGTTCGAGGAGTGCAGCCCGTGGCAGGCGGTGCAGGCGTTGGTGTACTCCGTGTAGTTGCCGTGCCGCGTCTGCGTCGGCGGGAACGCGCGCACGACCACGTAGTCGTTCAACGCCTGGTTGGGATCGGCCACATCGTCCGCGCTGCTCTTGACGAGGTAGTTGTACTCCTCATAGTTGGTTAGATTCTGGTCTACGATCCGGATGTAGCCGTAGAGGGGATCCTTGGTGCAATTCGGGCTGTTAACCAGGTTGCCGTTCGTGTCCACCGTGCACTGTAGCGGCTGCTCCGTGAACAGGAAGGCGTAGTTGAGGGGCATGTTGTTCATCAACGTTCCGACGTAGGCCCGGTAGACTGTGTAGGTAATGGTCCCCATTTGCGGCGGCTCCGCCGTCCACATGATGGCCGCGTCGGAATCTCCGTCGTTGTCCTTGTCGTATACCAGCACCTTCGTGTCGTCGGGGCCGAGGTCACCCGGCACATCGGGCTGGTCGTTGTGCGACGCGAAGGCCGACGCGCCCAGGGCCATGACCGTGATGACGGCCAGCGCCAGGGCCAATCTGAAGTTGCGCACGATAACACCTCCTGAGCTTGACCGGGAACAGGCCGCCGCAAGCCCCTGGCTTTAGCCACGGGGATAAGGCGGCCCGTTTTCCTCCGCCCCGGCAGGGGTCCCCATATTCTCTAGCGAATAATTCCACAGGAGGCGGACCCCGATGGCGAGCGAAAACAAAGAACGCGCGCCCTCGTTCATCTGCGAAATCCCGCTGCGGGTCGCTCCGGTCGAGGTGCGCATCCTCAACGCTCGGCTGGAAGCTGGGCGACAAGTGTACAACGCCTGCCTCGGCGAGGCCCTCCGGCGGGCGCGGCTTCTGCGGGAGCGGCGTGCGTACCGCCAGGCGCGGCGTCTTCCCAAGGGCGAGGCCCGCACCGAAGGGTTCCGCGCCGCCCGCCGGTCGGTGGAGTTCACCGACGCCGCCCTGCAGCGGTACGCCGTGCGGCTGCGCCAGCGGGCGTTCCGCGAGCACTTGGACGTGCACGCAGCCCAGAAGCTCGCTTCCCGCGCTTATGCCGCCGTCAACGCCTGGCTTCTCGGTCAGCGTGGCCGGCCCCGGTTCAAGGGGTACCGGCAACTCGACACCGTCGAAGGCAAGTCCAACCATGCCGGGATCAGGTGGCGACAGGACCGCATCGAGTGGTCCGGCATCTCGCTCCCCGCTCTCCTCGACCCCTGCGACCCGGTGATCGCCCATGCGCTCTCCTGCCGGGTGAAATACGTGCGGCTGGTGCGCCGGAAGCTCGGCGGACGGGATCGGTTCTATGCCCAACTGGTGTGCGAGGGAACCCCGTACCACAAGCAGCAACACCGTATCGGCGGCGGCGAGGTGGGCCTGGACGTCGGCCCCTCGACCATCGCGGTGGTCGGGGAGGACGGGGCGTGGCTCGTGCCGTTCTGCGACGAGGTGGTGCGAGAGCACCGGACCATCCGGCGGCTGCAACGCAAACTCGACCGCCAGCGCCGGGCGAACAACCCCGAGAACTACCTGCCCGACGGACGGGTCAAACCCGGTCCGAAGCGGTGGGTGAAGTCCCGGCGCCAGTGCCAGACCGAGGGCGAGCTTCGGGAACTCCTGCGTCGGGAATCCGCCCACCGCAAGACGCTGCACGGGCAATTAGCCAACCGCGTCCTGTCCATGGGCCGGGTGATCAAGACGGAGAAGCTCTCCTACCGCGCAATGCAGCGACAGTACGGCAGGTCTGTGGGGGTGCGGGCGCCGGGGATGTTTATGTCGATGCTGCGCCGCAAGGCTGAAAGCGCCGGCGGTGTGGTGATCGAGTTCCCCGCGCACCGGACGAAGCTCTCGCAGGTCTGCCACGGTTGCGGTGCGGTCCAAAAGAAGCCTCTTTCTCAACGCACCCACGCCTGCGAGTGCGGGGTCGAGATGCAGCGCGACCTCTACTCCGCGTTCCTGGCGCGGTGCGTGGGAGAGGACGGCTTGCTCCACGCAGACACAGCGCGGATGCGCTGGTCGGGTGCGGAACCGCTCCTGCGGGCGGCGTGGGGCAGTGCCACCCAACCTGCGAGTGGGAGGGTGTTT
>JBKBVM010000245.1:0-2302 GCA_046289555.1 bacterium | reverse complement strand
CACCTCCTCCACCCAGCGGACGACCTCCGGGTCGGTGTCGGGCAGGGGGATCAGCTCCAACAGCCGCAGGTAGCGGGGCGGGTTGAAGAAGTGGGTGCCCAGGAAGTGCCGGCGGAAGGCTTCGGACCGGCCGTGGACGATCTCCCGTACGGGCAGACCCGAGGTGTTGGTGCTCACCACGACGCCGGGTTTCCAGAACCGCTCCAGCCGCTCCAGCAGTCCCTGCTTGACCTGCAGGTCCTCCACCACCGCCTCGATGACCCAGTCGCAGTCCGCGATCCGGTGCAGGTCGTCCTCCAGGTTCCCCACGGTCACCAGCTGGGCGCGCTCTGGGGCCGTGAACGCCGCGGGCCGCATCTGGAGAGCCCGTTCCAGGCCGGCCCGGCTCAGCCGGTTGCGGACTTCCGGGTGGCTCAAGGCGAGTTCCCGACGACGCTCCTCCTCGGTCAGCTCCGAGGGGACGATGTCCAGGAGCAGCACGGGCACGCCCGCGTTGGCCAGCAGCGCGGCCAGCTGAGACCCCATGGTCCCGGCTCCCAGGACCGCCGCGCGGCGGATGTTCCGGCTCGGCACGGCTAACCTCCCTGACGCTGGGGTGAACGCACCAACCCTTCCAGGAACAGGTCCGCGAACGCCCGGGCGAAGTCCGCGGCGGAGAGAGGTCCCTCTGGGCGGAACCACGTGGTAAACCAGTTGCACGCGCCCAGGATGGCCAGCCCCACGGTCTTCGGGTCCGCGGCCCTGAACTCGCCCGTCCGCACCCCCTCCTCCACCATCCGGCGGAACAGCCCCTCGTAGCGATCCCGCAGGGCCAGCATGCGCTCGCGCCGACGAGCTGAAAGGCTCTTCAGCTCCACGTGCAGGACCACGAGTTCGTCCCGGTGCTCGGCGGCCACCGCCAGGTGGGCCTGCACGGCACGGCGCAGCTTCTCCGACGCGGGAGCGGAGGAGGCCGCCACGGGCTCCACCGCGTCCAGCAGCCGCCGCATGGCGCGGTCCATGATGTCCCACAGGAGGTCTTCCTTGGCCTCGATGTAGTGGTACAGGCTGCCCCGCTGGATGCCCACCGCCTCCGCCAGGTCCTGCATGGAGGTGTCGTGGTACCCCTTCTGTCGGAACAGCCGGACCGCTGCGGCCAGCAGCTCCTCGTGCTTGGGACGGATCCCTGCTTCCGCCACGGGACCTACCAAACGTTTGGTAGCTACTACTGTACCACGTGGGCCGGGGCCGTCAAGGAACCCGGCCCGAGGGATGCAGGACCAGGCGGCTGCGCGCGTGTTCCTCTACGGCTGCGCGAGACCACAAAAGAGGGTGGTAGCGGCCTGACGCCCACAGGGGGAGCAGGTCCGCCCGGTGCGGGTGGCCCGGAAGCCCCGACTGCCCCGTGGTGTGCACCGCCACGGAGCGGTCCCAGTCCCCGACATCCAGGACCATGCGCATGGACGCCACCACGGTCTGCCGGAAAGGCCGCAGGAGGGAGTAGGCCGCCTGGTTGACGGACCAGCCGTCTCCGGGGGTCGGGACGGGTCCTGCGCTGAGCCACCGGCCCAACACAGGCACCGGCAGCAGTGCGTGGGCGAAGTGCACCTGGTGCAGGGCTCCCCACGTCCACCGGGATCGGTCGCGGCCCAGGCGGGCTTCCAGGTACCGGACCGCCCGACGCAGGATCTCCGAAGCGGCGCGGTCCCGGCCTCCCGGTCCCCACCAGGGGTCCCAAGGGCGTTCCCACAGGCGCAGGAACGCAGCCATGACGAACGGCCGCGACGCATACCGTTCCCACAGTCCCTCGCCGAGCCGGGCCCGGAACAGGTACTCCGCGGCCTGGACCAGAAACGCCTCGTACACCGCCCCCGCGCGGCTGTCCACGGACAGCGTCCCGTCCCACCGACGCAGGTCCTCCTGCACGGCCCGCACCGTCTCGTCGGGCGCCTCCACGCGGCTCAGGACCGGGGCCACGCGCCGGCCGGCCAACGACACGTGGTCGAACTGCAGCCGCTGGAGGTCCTCGAGGGTGTGGCGGCCGCGGGCGGTGAGCACCTGCGCGATCCGCTGGGCCCGCAGCCCCTCCGACCACTCGCTGCCCAGGTGGTAGGGGAAGCTGGCCGGTACGATGCGGTTGTTGGCGGTGGCGATCCACCCCCGGGGCGGGTTGAACGCGCTCGGCAGGGCCTCGTAGGGGACCCAGCCCACCCACTCGTACTCCCCGGTCCAGCCGGGCACCGGCACGGTCCCGTCGCCCCTGGCCCGGACGGGAATGCGGCCCGGCAGCTGGTAGCCGATGTTCCCTTCCCGGTCCGCGTAC
>JBKBVM010000244.1:0-2314 GCA_046289555.1 bacterium | reverse complement strand
TGGGTTCGGACTCTGGCCCCGACAGCCGCGCGCCCTCCTGGAGGACACCGGCGTGAGGGCGGAAGCGTCGTGAGGCTGTCTGAGGAGGACATCCGCCTACGGGTCGTCCGAGAGGTGCCCCCGGGAGGTGCTGTGTGCCGGGTCCGGTAAAGGTGGAGGTGGTCGTCCCCGTGTACAACGGCCTGCGCACCCTCCCCGCGTGTGTCGACGCCCTGCTGCAGCAGACCCTGGCGCCTCAGGCAGTGTGGGTGGTGGACAACGGGTCTACGGACGGGACCTACGAGTGGCTTCTGGAGCGCTCCAAAGAACAGCCACGGCTGCGGGTACTGCGGGAGCTGCGTCGCGGCCAGGCGGCCGCGCGCAACGCGGCCCTCCCCAGTGTGGAGGCTGAAGTGGTCGCGTTTACGGACGCGGACTGCGTGCCGGAGCCCACCTGGCTAGAACGCCTCGTGGAGGGATACGGGGACGACAGGGTCGGCGCGGTAGCCGGGGCGGTGGTGGGGCATGCGCCCCGGAACGTGGTGGAGCGTTACCTGTCCGTGGCGGCGTTCCCCACGCCGCGGGAGCCCCAGGTGGCGGACAGGTACGAGTTCCCGAGGGTGGCCTTCTACACGGCGAACCTGTCCGTGCGGACGCGGGTCCTGAGGGAGGTCAGCGGGTTCGACGAGGCCATGCCACCCGCCGACGACCTAGACGTCTGTTGCCGGATCCTGCGGGCGGGCTGGAGGATCGCGTACACGCCCGCGGCGCGGGTGGGGCATGTCCACCGGTCGCGGCTGTGGGCGATGCTGGCGCGCTTCTACCAGTACGGCGCGTCTCGTCCGAAGTTGCTGCGGAAGAACTCCGAGGGTGATTTCTACCTCCTCGCGGGGAGACGGCACTGGGTGTTGCGGGACGGGCCGACGGGCTGCCTGAACCTGACGTCGCCCGAGAAGGTGTGCCTGAGCCTGGCGGCCGTGAGCCTGTGGGTACCGTGGTTTCTCGCGCCTCTGGGAGCCTACCTGGTGCGGTTGGGGCTGAAGGTGGCGCGGGCGGGCCGCGAGCGGGGGGTGAACGCACGGTCCGGGTGGGAGGTGGCTGCCTGGGCCGCCTTGCACGTGGGGGAGTTTGCCGCGGTCAACGTCGGGAGTCTGGTGGCTTCGGCCCGTTACCGGGTCATCTGCTTCTGAACCTCTAGGGGAGGAGGCGACCGATGCGTGTGCTCGTGACGGGAGGGTCCGGGTTCATCGGGGGCTACCTGGTGGAGTGGTTGGCCCGACACGGGGCGGAGCCCGTGGTGCTGGACCTCGTGCGGCCTGAGGGGCTGGCGGTCGACCCCGTGTACCGCCTGGCTGACGTGCGCGACCCCGACGCGGTGGCCGAGGCCATGGACGGTTGCAGGGTGGTCGTCCACCTGGCCGGGGTGCTGGGGACGGATCTCACCGTGGACTCCCCGGTAGACACGGTGGAGAACAACCTCATCGGTGCCCTGCGGGTCCTCGAGGAGGCAAAGCGGCAGCGGGTGCGGGTGGTGCTCATCAACGTGGGCAACGACTGGGACAACCCGTACACCATCACGAAACAGGCGGCGGTGCGCTTCGGGCTCATGTACGACCGGGAGTTCGGTATCCCGGTGACCGTGGTGCGCGCCACGAACGGTTACGGGCCCCGGCAGAAGGCCGACGAGACGAAGAAACTCGTACCGACCCTGATCTGTGCCGCGCTGCGGGGAGAACCACTCCCCGTGTACGGGGACGGCGAGCAGGAGGTGGACTTGGTGTACGTGGAGGACGTGGCGGAGATCCTTGGGAGGGCGGCGCTGGCCCCGCAGCCGGTCCACGGGCAGGTGGACGCGGCCACGGGGCAGGCGATGCGCGTGAACGAAGTGGCAGAGCATATCCGGCGGCTCGTGAACCCCGCTGTGCCGATCGTACACCTGCCCATGCGAAGGGGAGAGCCGCCCAGGTCGCGGACCGTCGGCAGCCCCGCGGACGCCGCGCGGTACTTCGGGTACGTGCCTGCCACCCCCTTCGAGGAGGGCCTGCGCCGCACCGTGGAGTGGTACCGGTCGCGACACCGTGTGGCGGCTGAAGCAACGGTGTAGGAGGGGTAGGAAGGGAGTGTTGCGGGTTTCCGTGGTTGTGCCAGCGCGGAACGAGGAGCCACGGATCGGTGGGTGCCTGCGGGCGCTGCTGGCGCAGGACTACCCGCAGGAGGCCTACGAGGTGATCGTGGTGGACGACGGGTCCACGGACCGCACCGCGGAGGTGGCGGAGGGGTTCGGGGTCACGGTGCTACGGCAGCCCCACCGGGGCGGCGCGGCGGCGCGGAACCT
>JBKBVM010000243.1:0-2339 GCA_046289555.1 bacterium | reverse complement strand
GAGCCACACGTGGCCTAGCAACGGTGCGCCCACAAGGACCAAAAGCGCCAGGCCCCGGGCCACGGGATGCGGGTGGCGCCTCCGAACCTGCCGCCGGCCGAGCCCGGCCTCCTTCGGCAGCAGGACCGGGTAGGTGCGGTGCTTGCGCTGCGCCGCGGTCACCGAACTGCCTCCACCCGCTCCGCAGCCCTCAGGCGCGCGCTGCGGGCCCGGGGGTTCTGCCGGACTTCCTCCCGCCCAGGCCGCACCGGCTTGCGAATTAGCGGCCGCAGGCTGGGGTCAGAACGGAAGGCCTGCTTGACCAGGCGATCCTCCAGGGAGTGGAAGGAGATCACCACCACACGGGCCCCGGGCCGCAGGACGTCTGGCACCTGCGCCAGCGCGGCCTCCAGGGCGTCCAGCTCCTGGTTGGTGGCAATCCGGAGGGCCTGGAAGGTCCGGGTCGCCACGTGGATCCGCCTGGGCCAGCGGCTACGCGGCACCGCGGCCTGGACGGCCTCCACCAAGTCCGTGGTGGTGCGCAGGGGCCTGCGGCGGACGATGGACCGGGCAATCCGCCGGGCGAACGGCTCCTCCCCGTACCGCTGGATCAGCTCCGCCAGCTGGTTTTCCGGCAGCCCGTTCACTAGGTCGGCGGCAGTCTGCGGCTGGCGCGGGTCCATCCGCATGTCCAGGGGGCCCGGGAGATGGAAGCTGAAGCCCCGCTCCGCCCGCTCCAGCTGCAGGCTCGAAACGCCGAGGTCGAAGAGGATCCCGTCCGCCTCCCGTACGCCCGCCTCCTGCAGCAGGTCCCGCAGGTGCCTGAAGTCCCCGCCTACCAGGCGGACCCGGCTGGTGTAAGGGGACAGGCGTCGGCCGGCGGCCTCCAGTGCCTCGGGGTCCCGGTCAATGCCCACCAGTTGCCCGTCGGGCCCGCAGGCCTCCAGGATCCGCTCCGCGTGCCCCCCGGCCCCCACCGTGGCGTCCACGTACAGCCCGCCCGGGCGGGGTTGCAGCCACTCCAGCACCGCGTCCACCAAGACCGGGACGTGTACCGGATGCCGGCCAGGCGAAGGCTCACGGTGCTGCACGCGGAGGGATCGGGGCCCGGGGTCGGTGCGTCCGCGCTGCGTCGGCTGGGCGTGGAGCAGGGGGGTTGGAGCGAGCGACGGTGTGTGCGTGCGGCGTCGTCGCTGCGTCGCGATGCAGCCCAGGCCCCGGTCTCTCCGCGCGTAGCTTCCCTCCCACCATCTGCCGGCTACAGGTTCAGTCCGCGAAGCCCCTCCAGCAGGGCCGCCTCGTCCTCGGCGGTGCTCTGGAGGTAGGCGTGCCACCGTTCCTTGCTCCAGACCTCCACCTTGTTCACCAGGCCTACCACCACCGCGTCCCGGTGGATGCCTGCGTGGTCCCGGAGGGGTTGGGGGAGGAGGAACCGGCCCTGCCGGTCCAGTTCGCACTCCACCGCGGAGCCCAGCAGGTAGCGCACCAGCCGACGGTTCTCCAGGGGCTCTGCGGCCAGCTTGGCCTCCACCCGCTGCCACTCCAGCAAGGGGTACAGCACCACACACCCGTCGAAGCCCCGCGTGGCCACGAACCGCTCTCCCATGGGCCCCCTGAACCTGGGCGGCATCACCAGGCGGCCTCGGTCGTCCAGGGTGTACTCGTACTCCCCTTTGAGCATCCGTCCCCACGATCTGGGAATATCGTCCCAACTTTCCCACTGATCCCCACCTTACGCTCAAGAGACCACGAATCCTGCCGTGTTGCAAGAAAATCTCGCAACGGAACCCGGACCGTACGAACGTTCGCCTTACTGGCGCCCGGCGTGCGGAGCTAGAGGGGAGGTGTCAGTAGATGACCTCGTGGACGCCTTCCCGGTGCCGGACCACGATCACGTCCCCGCTCTCCTGGAGCTTGCGGATGGCCGGGGTGATCTCCTCCAGGACCACCGCGGACAGGCTGAGCCCGTCCTCCGGCGTCGCCTCGAAGGACTTGCCGCAGGTGGTGCAGTAGTGGCCCCGGCGCGGGACGAACACGCCCCGCACCTGGTTCCACCGGATGGTCACGTTGCAGACCACGTTCTCGCTGTTGCAGTACGGACAGGTCATCCCTCAGCACCCAAAAGCTTTTCCGTCCCCCGACCGAACGGGAGCGGGCCTGTAAGCCGGGTTCTGTACACCGAGGCGTCCCTCGGTGCGGCGGCCATCTCTCTGGGACCTCCGTTGCCGGAGGCCTCTAGCGGCCTACCCGGGGATCGGCGGGCCACCTCGTCTCCCCCTACTCGGCCTTGCTCCGGGTGGGGTTTGCCTGGCCGGCGTGTCACCACGCCGCCGGTGCGCTCTTACCGCACCTTTTCACCC
>JBKBVM010000242.1:0-2340 GCA_046289555.1 bacterium | reverse complement strand
GGATCAGGCGGAGCCCCAGGTCCGCTCCCGGCCCGTACCCCAAGCGGAGCAGCAGCCCCACGGCGAAGGCCGCCGCAGCGTTCGCCAGGTTCAGCACGAGCCCCTGGACCCCGAAGTGCAGGGCGGGCAGGCCGTGGCGGGAAGCCAGGTGCGCCAGCACGGCGTTGGGCAGCGCGTACAGGGCAGCCAGGGGGAGCCCGCTCAGGGCCACCAGGCCGTAACCCAGCAGCTGCGGGCTGACAGGCACCCGGCCGATGAGGGACACCACCGGGAGGAAGGCCGCGGCCACCCACAGGCAGGCTTCCAGGGTCCGTTGGGCACCGGCTCTCTGGCCCCATCGGGCCACCACGGGCAGGCACGCGGCGGTGGACAGAAGCGCCGCGGCCAGAACGCCCGGTACCGCGGAGGTCGGCAGAGCCATGAGCACCGTCACCAAAAACACCAGCACCAGGCTCACCATGCTGAGCCCCACCCAGGCCAGGGCGAGGCCGGCCAGGTAAGCGCGCAGGGCGCCGCTGTGGGCCAGGGAAGCCAGCGCCTGGGCAAGAGGAGTTCCAGCAGGACGGGTGGCGCCTTCGCGGACGGCGGCCGCGCACCCCCACAGGCACGCCAGAGAAGCGGTGGCAAACGCTGTGGCCATGGAGGGGAAGCTCCAGCGCATGTGCAAGGGGCCGGACAGGACGTAGGCCAGCGCGGTCCCTAGGAGGTTCCCCGCGGCCTGCCAGGCCGCGGTCGCCACCCGCTTCGGGCTGGAAAGCTCCAGGTCCGCCAGGAGGGCGAGGTACGGGTTGACCACCGCGGCGAACAGGGCGAAAAAGCCCGCGAGCACCGCGGCCAGGTACACACCGGTGCCCTGCCGCGGCGGTACCCACACAAGGACGAAGCACACCGCCAGCAGGGGGCTCCCAGCCACGAGGAAAGGCCTGCGGCGGCCCCAGGGGGAGGTCAGGACGTCGCTCCAGCGGGCTACCAGGATGTCGCCGAGGGAGTTAGAGAGTCTGCCCGCGGCCAGGGCCAGGCCCACCTGTTGCGGTGGCAGGTGGGGGCCGGAGGGTCCCGTGTAGAAGGGGAAAAGCCACAGGGTGAGGGTCTGGACCAGCAGGGAGGCGCCGACAGCGCCGAGCGCGTAAAGGGGCCCCGACACCCTAGCGGGTGAACACCGGCAGGGTGGCGAGGTGGATGAGTTCGGGGTCCTGGTAGGCGTCGCCCTGGAGGATCACCGCGGCCTTCGCGGCGATGCGAGCCTCCAAGCGCTGCATTAGCAGGCTGGCAGCTCGTAGGGTGCCGCCGGTGCTCACCACGTCGTCCACCACCGCGACCCGGCGGCCCCGGATCCGGTCCGCGTCCTCGCCGTTGAGGACGAGGGGGTGCACGGAGGCGTCCGTGATGGACTGGACGTCCACCACCACCGGGTGCCGCATGTACTTCTTCACCTCCCTGCGGCACGCCACGTACGGGAAGAACTGGCCGTGGCGGGGCTCAGACAGGTAGGTGGCGATCATGTGCACGAGGGGAACCGACTTGGCCGTGAGGGCCACCAAAGCGTCGAACTCGTGGAGCCGGAGCTCGCTGGCCAGGGCGCGGGCGCAGGCGTTGGTGAGCTCTACGTCGCCCCACAGCCGGAAGAAGGGGATCCACACCCCTTCCTGCACCTGTTCCACGGGCAGGGAGCGCCGGACCCCCGCCACGCGGATCTCGTACCAAGCCTGCCCCTCGTACCGCATGCTGGGTCCCTTGAGAAGCCGTATTTTTACCGGCTACTGTAGCACAGCGCGGGGATCCTGCGTAGCCTCCCCTAGTGCAGGGTAGAATGGCGTCAAAACCCCGGAGGCGCGAGTTGGAGATCCCTCCGCACACCCGGCTGGTGGCCCTGCTGGGCGACCCGGTGTCGCACAGCCTGTCGCCCCGCATGCACGCGGCGGCGTTCCGGGCGCGGGGGCTAGGGTGGGCGTACGTGGCCTTCCGTGTCCGATCTGAGGACCTGGGGGCGGCGGTGGCCGGCCTGCGGGCCCTGGGTTTCGCGGGCGCCAACGTGACCCTGCCGCACAAGGTGGCCGTCTGCCGCCTGGCCGACGAGTTGGACGCGTCTAGTGTGCGGTGCGGGGCGGCCAACACCCTGGTCTTCTCCGAAGGGCGGGTGGTGGCGTTCAACACGGATGTGGCCGGGGTGCGCAGGGCCCTGGACGAGGAAGGGGTAGCACTCCGGGGGCTGCGGGTGGTGATCCTGGGCGCGGGCGGGGCGGCCCGGGCGGCGTGCGTGGCGCTGGGGGAGGCCGGGGCCGGGGTGGTGACGGTGGTGGCCCGCAGGCCGGCCGCGGGGGAGTCCCTGTGCGCCCGCAT
>JBKBVM010000241.1:0-2343 GCA_046289555.1 bacterium | reverse complement strand
CCCTGAGGCGTGGTGGGGGTAAGAGGCGGAGGCGGCTTGTGCGGCCTTGGGCGGAGCGGCTGCCCAAGGGGTGGGAGGTGAAGGGGGCTGGGGACTTGGTGAAGGTGGACACGCTGACGGTGACGGTGGTGCCTGGGGTGGTGAGGAAGCAATTTACGGCGCGGGACGTGGTATCGCGGTGGGACGTGATGGAGGTCTACGGGCGGGCTACGGCGCAGACGGCGGCGGAGTTCTTGGGAGCGTTGGAGGCTAGGATGCCGTTTCCCGTGAGAGCCATATGCGTGGACGGGGGAAGCGAGTTCAAGGCGGAGTTTGAGGCGGAGTGTCAGCGGCGGGGGATACGGCTTTACGAACTGCCGCCGAGGTCACCAAAGCTCAACGGGCACGTGGAGAGGGCGCAGGGGACGCACCGGTACGAGTTCTATGAGGCCTACGAGCTGCCGTGGCGGCTTGAAGAGCTGCGGCCGCTGTTCCTTGTCAACCGCTATTTGATATTTGAAGCGGAACGTTGATCCCCCGCCTTCTCAGGTGTTCCCGGATGGTGCCAACATCCTTGAGGTATTTCGCAATCAGATCCAGGTATTCGTGGACGAGGGATTCGCTGCGGTCAAGAACGCTGGCCATGAGCGAAGGGCTCAGCCCGTAGAGGTGGAGGATGAGCACGGCATCGAAGGTCTTCAGGTAGGCGTCTATGGACCGAGGGTTGTGGTAAGTCTTGCGAGCGATCTCCAGCACCGAAAGCCCTTGCAGGTGCAGGCGGACGATCAAGGCCTTGTGGGTGAGCATGCGGCCCATGTCCAGCACCGTTCCCGGGCAGGGCAGGATGACGCGATGCTTGCGCTGGTAGTGGTCCAGGGCCCGAGAAACCGTGCCGGTGGAGGCGAGGAAGATCCACTGGATCTCGGCGTAGGACAGGAGTCCGTCCTGCGTGTAGGCCTCGGTCATCACGCGGGCCATGCGCCGTCCGTAGAAGTCCAGGAACTGCTCATAGTCCCCAAAGGGGCGGTGGCGCAGGGTGCGTGCCTCCTCAGCGGCGAGGAGGCTGACCACGACCGGCGCCAGCGGCTGATGGCGAGACGGCTGCCAGAGGGAACGGCCGGCCTTGACGTGAAGCGCGGCCATGGGCATCTGCCCCGACCTCAGCGTCGTCAGGCGCGGGCAGAACCTGGCCCGCAGGGCCATGAGGTCCAGGATCATGGGCTCCTGGAGGGCTGGCGGTATCCCGGCCTGCGTCCCCAGGAAATGAGCGATCTTCTGGAACGTTTCCGGGAGATGTCCGGGACGGGGCGGGTCGCGGTCTAGCCACCGGCGCGCCCGTTGGGCATCAAGTTCAGCCAACGGCCTGCCCTCCTCGCCCGCATCCCAGGGGCGCTCTTTCCGAGGGCCATGGAGCGGGCTCGGCGTCGGGCCGGCCGGGCTCCGTCCCTGCCAGACGAGGTGGAGGAAGCGCTCAACCCTGGTGGCAGACGCCTCGGGAAAGAGGTCCCGGTACCTGGCCGCGCAGCGCTCGAGGATGTCCCGCCGGACCACGTCCCAGCGCTCTCCCGCCAGTACCCGCGAGATGTCCTCGGGGGTCCGGATGGGAAGAACGAGCGGGCCGCGGCTTGTTCTCAGCAACAACTCCCCCGGTCGCACCCTCCTGATACCGCGTCGCTTCTCCTCGGCGTCCAGCGTCCCGTTGACGTGGCGGACGATCTCCAGCGCCAGGCGAGAGTCCCGTGAAAGGTCGTAGTGCTCCGCCAAGTGGCTCACCTGGGCGTTCTCCATGGTGCGCCAAAGAAGGGGCCCGAAGACCTCCTCCTGCCACCTCATCGTCCGGCACCCCCGGTAGGGGAACGGAAACGCCACCCCTTTTTTTCGCCCAGGACTTCCTCGCGGGCGAAGGCGTTCCGGAGCTGTAAGAGGCGGAAGTGGTATTCCGGCCGGTCATACCGGCAGTAGAGGTTGAGATAGGCCTCCACCAGGGCCATGGACCGTCCCGTGACCCGCCGGATCATGACGGCATTCATCCCCTGATCCGCGAGGGTGACGATACGGGCAAACTCCCGCAGGTAGGACTCCACGCTCTCGTAGGTGTGCCCCGTACGCTCCACGATCTCGGTCTCCGTGTGCATCTGCAGGTAAAGCTCGATAATCCTGGCCCGGTGGGTGATGCCGCGGCCGATGTCCTTGACCCGGCCGCGGGTGGGTACCACCACCTGCGGGTGGGCCGCCAGCTGCCGGCGGATGGCGTCCACGTGGATCCCCATGAGCACCGCCAGGTCGGGCAGCGTCAGCAGGGCTCCCTGGGACCGCGCCTGGGTGTAGTACCGGAGGATGCGGGCAAACTTCAGTCCGGAAACC
>JBKBVM010000240.1:0-2355 GCA_046289555.1 bacterium | reverse complement strand
GAACTCCGTCCTCCCCGCCTTCTGGCGGCCCCAGAAGTACAGGAACTGGTTGTTCTTGGGGCCCAGATCTGGATGGTTGGGGTCGATGAGCGTGTGCAGGTGGTCGCGGAACGTCTGCTGGAACTCCTTCACCAGGGCCTGCTTCTTCTCCGGGTCCTTCTCCGCCCGGATGCGCCGGACGAAGGCGTCCATCTCCTTCGCCACCTTGGGGTCTCGCAGGGCCCACAGGTCCCGAAGCCCGGGGACGTGACGGTCCTCGCCGATGTCCGCGAACAGCTTGCCTCCCTCCACGATCTCCCGCACCGCCTGGTCGAAGGGGATGGTGCGCCACCTGTTGGAGCCCCGCGGGCCCGCCCGCTTCAGAACCACCCGCAGGCGATAGGGGTCGTAGACGTTCAACAGGCCGGCCTGTCCCTTCGGGCACAGCGGCGCGTCCACCGTGGCCAGCTGCTGCGGCGCGGTCTTGTACGACACGTGCGGGACCAGGTTGAAGGGGTTGTAGGGGTTCCCGTCGATCTTGGCCGCCACCCCGTCCAGGACCTTCACCTTGATGCCGCAGCCGGTGTTGCACATGAGGCAGGAGGAGTACAGCTGGTTCTCCGCCTGCGCCAGCGGGTACTGGGCGGCCGGACTCTGCGCCACCTCCTGAGCGGAGGCCAGCAGTTTGCCGGCTTGGCCGAGCACGGCCCCGCCTCCCACCAGGGCCCCGGCCTTCAGCAGCTGGCGCCGCGTGATCCTGCCGTTCTCTCCGTTGCGCTCCGTCATCGCGCCACCTCCGTCTCCATCAGGGGCAAAAGGCGCGCTCCCAGCCACAGGAGGGCCGCGGCGGTGGCCAGGACGAACAGGGTCACCAACCACTCGTGCACGCTCGGCACGTAGGAAAACACCAGCCGCGGCCCCGTGAAAGCCCGCTCCAGACCGCGCAACGCAGGCTCGATCTGCGCCGGGATCACCACGTTGAGGCGCACGCTGAGGAACGTGGCCGCCACCAGCAGCCCGGCCCCCCCCACGGCAGCTGGATCCCGCGGCCGCAGGACTAAGAGGACCACCGGGATCACCGTGCCCAGGCCCACGTGCAGGACCCAGAAGACCCACCAGTAGGGCCCGAAGAGGACCACCTGCAGCAGGTGTCCCTCAGGGCTCGTACCGTACCACAGGGGGATGGAGAACTCCGCCCACTCCAGCACCACGTCCACCGCCACCAGCAGGAGCAGGATGCGGCCGAGCAGGCTCACCAGCTCCCCGTACTCCCCGTCCCGGTGCGGCCAGGCGAACGCCACAATCGCCGTCAACAAGCCTCCGCCGCTCACCAGAGCACCGGTGAGGAACAGGATCGGCACGATAGACTGGTGCCAGTCCATCTTCGCGGTCACCGTGCCGAACAGCGCCCCGACCCCGCCGGAGAACGCCACCGCCAGGGGCACGCCCACCGTCGCCAGCACCTGCAGTGCCCTCCGCTCCCGCTCCAGAACCTCCGCCTCCAGGCTCGTGCGCCCCAACGTCAGCCAGCGCCCCACCGTCCGCTGCAGGCGGCTCCGCCCGGCCTCCCGGCTCCACCGCACCAGGTCAGGCCGGAAGGCCAGGTACGCCTCCCCCAGCAAGACCAGGAAGTAGGCGGTGTACAGCCAGATCATCCACGCCATCATGGAGCGGAAGTTCGGGCTCGTGTACACGCGGTAGAAGCGCTCCATGTGTCCCAGGTCGAACCAGATGGAAAGCAGCGCGGTCAGGAGGGTCACCACCGCCGTAAACAGGGCCAGTTTACCGATCCGCTCCAGCCGCTCCACCCGGAACACGTACACCAGACTCGACAGCAGGAACGCTCCCGCAGACAGCCCGATCAGGTAGATGTACACGGACACCCACAGGCCCCACACGACGTACGACCCGTACGCGGCCAGGCGGTGTCCGAACACGAGGCGCTCCCACACTCCCCACAGCCCCAGTCCGAAGGCCACCAGCCACACCAGGTACAGGAGTCTCCGCATGCCTCACCTCACAGCAGGTAGTACACGCGCGGCTTGGTCCCGAGCTCCTCCTTCAGCCGGACCGCGTTGGGCCGGTGCATGAGCTCGCTCACCAAGGCCTCGGGATCGCTGGCGTCGCCGAAGTACGTGGCACGCCCGATGCAGCTCGTGACGCACTCCGGCAGCATCCCGGCTTCCAGCCGGTGCAAGCAGAAGTGGCACTTCCGCGCGTTCCCCACGGGGGAGGCGTCCCCCTCCCGCTTCCAGGGCTTCCCGTACTCAAAGCTCGGTACTCCCTCCACGGGGCTACGCTCGGGGGTGCCGTCCGTGTAGTGCTCCCCCGCGTCGAAGGTCCGCGCGTTGTACGGGCAGGCCACGATGCAGTAGC
>JBKBVM010000023.1:0-15715 GCA_046289555.1 bacterium | reverse complement strand
GCCCTCAGGGGTCCGGCAAGTCCATGACGGTGGACCGCCTCAAGCGCAAGCTGGAGGAGTACTCCCGCACCGCCGACGGGGCGCTGTACGCCGTGGCCGGGTGTCCCTTCCACCAGCACCCGTTCGACCTGGTCCCCCAGGAGGTGCTGCGGGCCCGCGGCTTCCACTGGCACGAGGAGGCCGTGCCGTGCCCCGTGTGCGACCGGCTCATCCAGCGCCACGGGGGCTGGGAGCACGTGCCGGTGCAGCGGATCGAGCTGTCCGCGCGGAAGAAGGTGGGGATCGCCAAGCACACGCCCACGGACCTCCGCCGGGAGGACATCACCAACTTCGTGGGCAACATCAACTTCGCCATGCTGAAGGAGCGGGGGTCTACCTACGACCCCGACGCCTACGACTTCGAGGGCAAGATCATCTGGGCGAACCGGGGGATCCTGGACTGGACGGAGGTGTTCAAGAGCCGCCGCCAGCTGCTGTCCCTGCTGCTGGAGCTCATCCAGTCCAAGCGCATCGACCTCGCCAACTTCCCCACCGTCCACGTGGACTGCGTGGTCATCGGCCACTCCAACTACCCGGAGTACCACGTGTTCCTGTCCGAGGACATCATGGAGCCCCTCCGGGGTCGGATCCACAAGATCGACTTCCCGTACAACCTGGACCTGGCGGGGGAGATGGAGATCTACCGGCAGCTGGTGGAGCGGGCGAACCGGGTCCGGGGGGAGCGCAAGCACGCGCCCCAGGACGTGTACGAACTGGCGGCCCGGTACGCCCTCAAGACCCGCGCGGACTCCGGCGGGATGAAGGGGCTGAGCCCCCGGTTCTTCGAGGACGCGTTTTCCACCGCCTACGTGCGGGCGGACCGGTGCCTGGACCTGGAGGTGCTGAGCGAGGCCATCGAGCGGACCTTCGAGCACCAGTCCCTGAAGGACCTGAACCTGAAGGAACTGCTCCGGCAGTTCGAGGAGACGAAGATGGAGTTCGTCCACGAGAAGGTCTCCCTGATCGTGGAGCGGATCGTCCCAGAGCACTTCTTCGACTACGGCCAGAACCTGTACCGGAACTACCTGGACGCGGTGCGCCGGAGCGTGGTGGGCGAACCCCTGGCGGAGCGGGAGAAGGAGCTGGTGGACGAGGTGGAGGGGATCCTGGTCCACAAGCGGCAGATCAGCCGGCAGGGGCGGGTGGCGTTCCAGAACGTGCTGGCGGAGCGGTACGAGGAGCTGTGGGAGATGCCCTACACGGAGAACGAGCACCTCCGTCCCGTGATCAACGAGGTGGTGTTCAACAAGATCAAGAACTGCCTCCGGCTGTACGACAAGACCGACGATTTGGACCCCACCAGCCGGGAACTGTTGGAGGTGCTGTACCGCAGCGCGGTGTCGGAGCACGGGTACTGCGAGGTGTGCGCCCGCAGCCTGTTCCGCATCCTCGGGCGGAGCGTGTGAGGCGGTCATGCGGATCCACCGGGGGCGCATCGCCCAGCACAAGCACGACGAGCTTCTCCGGGCGTACCTGAAGCAGAACCTCCACGAGCTGATCCAGCAGAAGGAGCTGGTGGTGGACGGGAAGGTGAAGACCCAGCTGTCGACCCTGGACCTGCCCACCCTGCGGTACGGGGACGACGAGGCGTACCTGGCCCAGGGGGCGGGCGGGTCCGGCCGGGGCGCGGGCGGGGACGACGGGGTCCAGCCCGTAGGGGGCCTGCTGGGCGGCGACCACCACGGACCGGAGGTGCGGGTGGAGCTGGACTTCGACGAGTTCGTGCGGCTGGCGCAGGAGGTGTTGCTGGAGGAACTGGAGCTGCCGGCCCTCCAGCGGGTCCCGCGGGGCGGGGAGGTGGAGACCGTGGACCTGCCGGAGCTGGACGACCTGGACCGGATGGGCCTGTCCGCGGACCTGAACCTGGAGGAGACGTTGCTGGCGAGCCTGATGCGGAACGTGCGGGAGCGGGGGGTCCTGGACTACGACGTGGACGTGCGGCAGGACGGGTGGTACTTCGTGGAGGACCCCCGCGCGGCCCGCAACCACCGATCCCTGGAGGTGTACGTGCTGGACATCTCCGGGTCCATGCGGGGCGACTACCTGGCGCTGGTGCGCAAGACCATCTTCCTCCTGTGGTACGCGCTGGAGCGGCGGTACCCCACCAACCTCCGGCGCTACGTGGTGTTCCAGGACGTGGCGGAGGAGAAGACCCGGGAGGAGTTCTTCTCCGTGGAGAGCAGCGGGGGGACCCACATCTCGGCGGGGTTCGAGAAGGCCATGGAGATGCTGGAGGGGGTGTCGGAGTACGACACCTACCTGTTCGTGTTCACGGACGGCGAAACGAGCAGCGGGGACTTCGAGCTGGCCAAGCGGAAGTACGAGGAGGCCCTGGACCGGTTCGACCTGGTCTGCTACGGGCACGTGAACCCGGGCAGCCGGGGGGTCGGCGGGTTCAGCGAGTACGTGCAGGAGGTGGCGCGGCGGCGGCCCAACGCCACCTTCGCGAACCTGGTGGACCTCGACTCGGTGCGGGAGGGCCTCCGGGAGTTCCTGACCCGGGTGGACGGCGGGGGGAAGGTGGCGTGCGGGAGTACGAGGCGGTCATCGCGCGGGTGGAGGAACTAGCCCGCCAGCTGGGGCTGCGCTGGGACCCGGTGGTCTTCCGGATGAGCGAGGCCGAGGAGATCGCCGAGGTGGCCAGCATGGGGCTGCCGAACCGGTTCGTGCACTGGTACTGGGGCGGGGCCTACAAGGAGATCCGGCTGCAGCAGGACAAGTCCCTGCTCAGCATCCTGGAACTGGTCCTGAACAGCCGCCCCGCGTACGCGTTCCTGAGGCGGTCCAACACCTACCTGCAGAACGTGTTGGTGATCGCCCACGTGTACGGCCACGCGGACTTCTTCGCCAACAACCACTGGTTCCAGAAGTCCAACAAGAACATGCTGAACGAGGCGGAGCGCCACGCCCGCACCTTCCGGACGTACGAGGCCCGCTACGGGCGCGAGGCGGTGGAGGCCCTGTTGGACAGCTGCCTGACCGTGGCCGCCAGCGTGAACGCCTTCGAGCGGGATCCGGCCCGCCGGCGCAAGCGGCTGGTGTACTTCCTGGAGGAGCACGCGCCCCTGGAGCCCTACGAGCGGGAGGTGCTGCAGGCGATCCGGGAGGAGGCGGAGTACTTCGACCTGATCCAGAGGACCCACATCACCAACGAGGGCTGGGCGACCTTCGTGGAGGCGACCCTCCTGCGAGAGCTGCTCACCGCGCGGGAGTGGGCGGAGGTCTGCGTGCACCTGTGCGCCCGCCCCACGCCCTACACCCTCGGCTACGCGCTGTTCGGGGCCATCCGCCGCCGGCGGGGTTTCGAGGGGACCCTGGCGGCCCGGCGGTACTACGAGGACGTGCGGCTCATCGACGAGACCCTCACCCAGGACCTGGTGGACCGCCTGGACCTGTTCGTGTACGACCCGCGGGACCGCAGCCGGAACACCCAGGTGGACGCGGTGAAGGAGATGCTCATCGAACAGAAGCTGTACCGGGGCGAACCGCGGGTGGAGGTGGAAGACCCCGACCACCCCCGGGACCTGGTGCTGGTGCACGTGGAGGAGGGGCGCAAGCTGGACCCCCGGCGCATCGCCCTGTACCTGAAGGCGGTGCACGTCCTGTGGAAGCACCCCGTGCGGCTGCGGGCGAACGGCAAGCTGTACACCTACGACCGGCGCGGGCTGTCCACCGCTTGACGGGGCTTCCGAGGGGTCGGGTGCTATAATGGGGCCGAAGTCCTAGGCCACGGCGCGGCTTGCGGGCGCCGGGTGGGGAGCAGCGCAAAAGGGGGTATCGCCGTGATCCGGATGAAGGTGAAGGGCGTGGCGATGGACCAGCACATGAACCCTGTGGTGCTGCTCACGGACACCGACGAGCGGATGGCCCTGCCCATCTGGGTGGGGGCGGCGGAGGCCCAGGCCATCGCCCTGCAGCTGCAGGGGGTCACCCCGCCCCGGCCCATGACCCACGACCTGATGCGATCCATCCTGCAGGAGATGTCGGTGTCCCTGACCCGCATCGTGGTGTGTGACGTCCGGGACCAGACCTACTACGCGGAGATCCACCTCAAGCGGGAGGGGAAGGAACACACCATCGACTCGCGGCCCAGTGACGCCATCGCGCTGGCGCTGCGCATGCAGGCGCCCATCTTCGTGGACGAGAAGGTGGCGGCCCACGCCATCCCCCTCAAGGGCACGGACGACGAGGAGATGGAGGAGTGGCGCCGCTTCCTCGAGACCGTGAAGCCCGCGGACTTCCGGAAGTCGCTGCACTAGGTCACAGGGCGAGACCGCCCGTGACCACCAGGGTCTGGCCGGTGATGTAGCCGGCCTCGTCGGAGGCCAGGAACACCACCGCTTCGGCGACCTCCTCCGGGGTGGCGAACCGCCCCACGGGGATCTCCCCCTCGATCCGCCGCCGGTCCTCCGGGCTGCGGGTGGCGTGGACGCGCGTGTCGGTGTAGCCGGGAGCTACGGCGTTCACGCGGATCCTGGGTGCGAGGGCGTGGGCGAGGCATCGCGTGAGCATGAGCACCGCTGCCTTGCTTACCGCGTAGTGGGGAGCACCGGGACCGGGCAGCACGCCCCGCATGGAGCCCACGTTCACGATGGAGCCCCCCTCGGGCATCACCCGCGCCGCGGCGCGGCTGAGGAAGAACGGGGCCTTCACGTGGAGGGCCATCTGCTCGTCCCACAGGGCCTCCGTGATCTCCCACACCCCGGTCCGCTCCACCAGCCCCGCGTTGTTCACCAGCACGTCGAGCCGGCCGAAGGCCCGTACGGTTTCCTCCACTAGCCGATCGCAGGCCGCCACCTCCCGGAGGTCCGCCTGTAGGACGGCGGCCCGGCCTCCAGCCTCCTGGACCCGCGCCGCCACGCGCTCCGCGCCGGAGCTGTTGGACCGGTAGTGCACCACCACGGCCGCCCCGCGGCGCCCGAACGCCACCGCACACGCCTCCCCGATCCCGCTGCTGGCACCGGTGACGAGAACGGTCCGGCCCGAAAACTCCACGAGTTGTTCTTTCGCGAGCCGCGGCGCGCTTCCTGGTCGAGCACGTGTTCGCCCAAAACAGCCATCTATCCCGGCAGGATTCCCCCTATCCCCTGGTAAATACCTGTTCCTGCCGGGCAGGGGCCCGGACTTCCGAGGGCACCTTCGGAGGGATTGGGATGGCCCGCCGACGCATGGCCGCGTGGGTGGCGGCGCTGGTGACGGTGTTGGGGGTCGCGGCAGCCGCGCGGGCCCAGACCCGCGAGTACACCGTCCAGCCAGGGGACACCCTGTACTCCATCGCGCGGCGCTTCGGGACCACGGTGGACGAGCTGGTGAGGCTGAACGGCCTTGCGGATCCGCACCGGCTGCAGGCGGGCCGCCGGCTTAGCATCCCCGGGACAGGGCCAAGCGAGGCCGTCTCTGCCCGCGTCCACGTGGTGCAGCCCGGCGACACCTTGTGGAGTCTGGCGCGACGTTACGGGACGAGACCCGCGGAGCTGGCCCGTGCGAACGGCATGGGGGAAGAGGACATCCTCCGGGTCGGGCAGGAGCTGCGGGTCCCGGGTTCGGAGCAGCCCGTGCGCCTCCGGCAGGTCGGTGCGGCTCCGTCTCGCGGGCTGGCCCTTGTGAGCCTGGCGCGCCGCTTCCTGGGGGTCCCGTACCGGTGGGGAGGTACAGGCCCGGGGGGGTTCGACTGCTCCGGGTTCCTGTACGCCGTGTTCAGCCGTATGGGCATCCAGCTGCCACGGACCTCCTTCGAGATGTTCCGCTCGGGCCGACCGGTCGCCCGCGCGCAGCTACAGCCCGGTGACCTGGTGTTCTTCACCACGTACGCGCCCGGCGCATCCCACGCGGGGATCTACGTGGGCGGAGGGCAGTTCATCCACGCCTCCTCTGCAGGGGGAGGCGTCCGCATCGACCCCCTGAGCAAGCCTTACTACAGCGCCCGCTACCTCGGAGCCCGGCGGTACTTCTAAGTCCTCGGGACACCCCGCGTCGCGCAGCGCCCGCGTCGGGCGTAGGATTATCCATGCTGTGTCCGCGTTGAGGCTCGTCGGTGCGGTGGCTGCTGCGAAGGCTGTAGCGGGCGCAACCCGTGTGCTGCGGCTGGGTGGCGGGACGGTGCTCCCGGGCAGGGTGGCCCGGTGGCTGTTCCCCCGGGTACTGGAGGAGCTGACGGGGGCCCTCGATCCGGTGGTGGTGGTCAGCGGGACGAACGGGAAGACCACCACCGCGCGCCTGGTGGCCCGGGCCCTAGAGGTCGCCGGGCTCAAGACCGTGTCGAACCGAGCCGGCGCGAACCTGCAGGCAGGCCTGGTGGCCTCTGTGGCGCTGGCCAGCGACCTTCGCGGCAGGCCCCGGGCGCAGGCAGCGGTGTTCGAGGTGGACGAGGCGACCCTTCCGGCCGTGCTGCCGGTCCTGCGCCCGCGCGTTTTGGTCCTCACGAACCTGTTCCGCGACCAGCTGGACCGGTACGCGGAGGTGGAGCGGGTGGCGGAGGGCTGGCGCCGGGCTCTCGCGAGGCTCGGGCCCACCGCGGTGGTGTGCTACAACGCGGACGACCCCCAGGTGGCGGACGTGGCACGGCTAGCGCCCGCAGGGCTGCCTTTCGGGATCGAGGACGCGTCTGCCGGCCAGGCGGCGTTGGAGGAGGCCGCGGACGTCCGCTTCTGCTACCGGTGCGGCGTGGCGTACCGGTACTCCGTGGTGTTCCTGTCCCACGCAGGCCACTACGCGTGTCCGGTGTGCGGGTGGTCCCGGCCGGCTCCCTCCGTGCGTGCGGAAACCGTCCGGCTTGCAGGCACCTCGGGTTCCGAGGTGCTGCTGCGTTGGGACGGCGAGGGGTTCGTGGTCCGCAGCGGGCTTCCGGGGCTGTACAACGTCTACAACCTCGTGGCGTCGGCCGCCGCGTGCCGGGCCCTGGGCCTCCCGGCTGACGTGTGGCGCCGGGCCGCGGAGTCCGTGCGGCCCGCTTTCGGACGGGGCGAGCGGCTCACGTGGAACGGGGTCGAGCTGCGGATCCTGCTGGTGAAAAACCCCGCGGGGTTCAACGAGGTGCTGCGGCTGGTGGTGTCCGAGCGACCCCGGTCCCTGCTGTTGGCCATCAACGACCGCACCGCGGACGGCCGCGACGTGTCGTGGCTGTGGGACGTGGACTTCGAACGGCTGCAGGGGCTGGAGGCCCACGTGACGGTAAGCGGGCTACGGGCGGAGGACATGGCCCTGCGGCTGAAGTACGCGGGCTGGCCGGAGGGCCGTACCACGGTGGAGCGGGATCTGGCGCGGGCCCTCCGCCGGGCGCGGGGCCGCACGCCGGCGGGCGGGGCGCTGTTCTGTCTAGCCACCTACACCGCCATGCTGGAGCTGCGCCGGGTGTTGTTCCGGTGGGGCGTGGTGGCACCGTTTTGGGAGGACTGAGTGGACCTCGTTCTGGTGCATCTCTTCCCGGATCTACTGAACCTGTACGGCGACCGCGGGAACCTCGTGGTCCTGCGGGAGCGGGCGCGGCGCCGCGGGATCCGCGTGGTGGTGAAGGAGGTGCGGCTGGGAGACGACCTGCCCGCGGACGGGGACCTGTACCTCCTGGGCGGTGGGGAGGACCGCCAGCAGGCCCTGGTGGCGCGGGCGCTGCAGCAGCACGCGGGCAAGCTGCGGGCGGCGGTGGCGGGTGGGGCCGTGGTCCTGGCGGTGTGTGGGGGCTACCAGCTGCTGGGGCACGGGTACCGCGCCGCAGACGGCCACCAGCTACCGGGCCTGGGGCTGCTGGACGTGACCACGGAGCACCCGGGGCACCGAGCCCGGCGGCTGGTGGGCAACGTGGTGGCCCATTGCACGCTTCCGGGCGTGGGGAGCCTCGTGGGGTTTGAGAACCACGGCGGCCGCACGCGCCTGGGCCCGGGGGTGCAGCCTTTGGCCCAGGTCCGCGTGGGCTTTGGCAACAACGGAGGCGACGGTACGGAAGGCGCGTGGTGCGGCACGGTGTTCGGCACCTACCTGCACGGCCCGGTGCTGCCGAAGAACCCCCGCCTTGCGGACCACCTCCTGACCCTGGCGCTCCGGCGGCGGCACGGGGACGTGCGGCTGCAGCCCCTGGACGACCGGTGGGAGGAGGCTGCGCACGCGGCGGCCGCGGCCCGGGCAGGTCTGCGACTACGCCGCTAGCGCCTCACCTGGGCCAGGAGGGCTCCGGCGACCACGGACGCGGCGCCCACCAGCTGTAGGGGTTCCAAAGTCTCCCGGAACACCGCGTAGCCCAACAGGCCCGCCACCACGGGCTCCACGGTGGCCACGATGCTGGCCCGGCTGGCCTGCACCGTGCGCAGCCCGGCCACGTAGAGCCACTGCGCGAGCAGCGTGGTCACCAGCCCGAGGTACAGGAGGGGGACCAGGGCGGAGGCCACCGCGGACGGCAGAAAGCGGTGCGGGGACACGCCCGCGGCGGTGCCCAGCAGCACCAGGAACACCGTGCCGAAGCCCAGCGCGTACACCAGGACCACGAGGGGCGGGTACCGCCGCAGCGCCGCCTTCCCGAAGATGCTGTACAGCCCGTAGGTCAGGCCTGAAGCCAGGCCCGCCAGCACCCCCGGGAGGTCTGCCCGCAGCGCGGACGGGTCGTAGGCCCGCACCACGAGGGCACAGCCCCCGAAGGCGAGCCCGAGGCTCAGTAGCTTTGCTCTCGACAGCTCCTCCCCGAACAGGACAGCGCTCAGGCCGGTGACCCACGCGGGGGCGGTGTACAGCAGCACCGCGGCGGTGGCCACGGTGGTGCGTTCGATGGCGGTGAAGTACGCGAGGAAGAACAGGGCAATGCTGACGAACCCGTAGCCCGCGAACAGGACGAGGTCCCGGGGTCGGACCGCTAGGTGCTCCCGGTGGGTGGTGCAGGCGGCCAGAAGGGCGCCCGCGAACGCCAGGCCCGCGCGCCAAACGGAGGCCTCGAAGACGCCCACGCCTGCGGCAGTGGTGAAGCGGACCGCGATGCCCAGGCTGCCCCACAGCACCGCCGCGGCCAGGACCAAGACGTAACCGGACAAGCGTTGCCGCACGCCCCTTGGGGTTCGGCCCGGGGACCGCGGATCCCTGGCGGTATACTGGAGGAGCAGGCCCAAAAGCTGGGAGGTGCGGCGGTGAAGCTGCAGGGCGTGCGCGTAGCGGTGCTGGCAGAGGACCTGTACGAGGACTTGGAGCTGTGGTACCCGCTCCTCCGGCTGCGGGAGGCGGGGGCGGACGTGCGGGTGGTGGGCCCCCGGGCGGGCGAGGTGTACAAGAGCAAGAACGGCTACCCCGTCAAGGCGGACGTGGGCATGGAGGAAGCGCGGCCGGAGGACTTCGACGCGGTGGTAATCCCGGGTGGCTACGCACCGGACCGCATGCGGCGCCACGGGGCCATGGTGGAGTTCGTCCGAGCCCTGCACGAGGCGGGTAAGCCCGTGGCGTTCATCTGCCACGCGGGCTGGGTTCCCGCCTCCGCGGGGATCGTCCGGGGCCGGACGGTGACCAGCTTCCCATCCATCCGCGACGACCTGGTCAACGCGGGCGCGCGCTGGGTGGATCAGGAGGTGGTGGTGGACGGAAACCTGGTGTCGTCCCGTATGCCCGCGGACCTGCCCGCCTTCTGCCGCGCGCTAATAGATCTGCTGGCCGGGGTGAGGGTGGCGTGAGCTCTGGCCTGCCCCTCGCGGAAGCCGCGCGGCGCCTCCAGCGTGCCGCTCAGGAAGCCGGGTTGGCGTTGGATCCGCGTACCGTGACGTTTCGGCCCGGGCCGTTCCCCTGCTACGAGTACGTCCTCCGCCTGCAGCAGGCCCACACGTTGATCAACATGCCCGCCGCCTGGGTGGAGTCGGACGCGTGGCAGGACCAGCTCCGGGACGCCATGGCGAGAGCCCGCCGCTACCTGGAGCAGTTCGTGCCCATCCAGGAGCGGGTGGACCTGGCCGCGCGAGGGGTGCCGCGGTTCCAGCAGGTGCTGAAGCCGTGACCGCCCTGCCGGTGCTGGAGCAGATCCCCACCGGCCCCATCGGGACCAACTGCTACGTCTACGGGGACGCACAGGCCGGCCGGGGTTGGGTGATCGACCCCGGGGAGGATCCCGCCGTCATCGCTGACGTGCTACATGGCCACGGACTGACCGTGGAGGCCCTGGTGATCACCCACGCGCACTGGGACCACGTGGGCGCCGTCCGCGCCCTGCGGGAACTCACCGGGGCTCCGTTCCTGGTTCCGGAGGGCGAGGTAGAGGACCTGCGGGCGGCCGCCACCCGCGCGCAGCTCATGGGGGTGTACATCGACCCTCCGCCGGAGCCCGACGGCCTCCTGCGGGAGGGCGACGTGCTGCGGGCGGGTTCGCTCGAGCTCCGGGTGGTGCACGCTCCGGGCCACACCCCGGGCCACGTGATCCTGGTGGGCGATGGGCTGGCGTTTGTGGGCGACGTGGTCTTTGCGGGCAGCGTGGGCCGCACGGACCTCCCAGGCGGGGACTGGAAGACGCTGGAACACACCCTGAGGACCAAGATCCTCACGTTGCCTGACGACACCGTCCTCTACCCTGGTCACGGGCCGGCCACCACCGTGGGCCGGGAGCGGCTGAGCAACCCCTTCCTGGTGGGACTCGGGGACGCCGGGGGGTGAACCCTGTCCTGGTGTTCGTGCACGGGGCCGGGGCGACCGGCCGGGTGTGGCAGAGCCAGCTACTGGACTTTCCGCGCGCTCACGCCCCCGACCTGCCCGGACACCCTGAGGGTCGGCCGCTCGCCACGCTGGAAGCTTACGCCGCCTGGCTGGTGGACTTCCTCCGTGCGTCCGGCTCCCCGCGTCCGGTGCTGGTGGGTCACTCCATGGGGGGTGCGGTCGCGCTGCACGCGGCCCTGACATCCCCCCAGCAGGTTTCGGGCCTGGTGTTGGTGGGGACCGGCCCCAGGCTCCGGGTCAACCCCAAGTTCCTGCAGGGGCTTGTGCACACTCCGCAGGCGACCCTGGACCGATTCGTGCAGCTGTGCTTCGGACCCCACGCGCCCGAACGGGTGAAGGCGAAGGCGCTCGAGTCCGCGCGGCACCTGGGACCGGAGGTGCTGCGGCAGGATCTGGAAGCCTGCAACGCCTTCGACGTCACCGGTCGACTGGAGCAGGTGCGCCTGCCGACCCTGGTGGTGTGCGGGGACCGGGACGTGATGACCCCGCCCGCCCTTTCCGCGGAGCTGCATGCCGGAATCCGGGGCTCCACCCTGGTCGTTGTTCCGGAAGCAGGCCACATGGTGTTCGCGGAGCGCAGGCGGCTGTTCCGCGACACGGTTCGGACGTTCCTGAAGCAGCTGGCCGCGCGGGGGTGAGGTCGTGTTCCGGATGCCACAGGAAGCGCAGCTGGCGGAGCTGCGGCTCCGGGTGCGGGACCTCGCCAGAGCCCTGGAGTTTTACCGGGACCTGCTGGGGTTGCAGCCGGAAGGACACGACGCCGGCGGGGTGCGGCTTGCGCCGGCAGGGCGCGGATTCGTGCTGGAGCTGGAACACGCCCCGCAGGCCCCCCCTCGGCCCCAGGGGTCTGTGGGTCTTTACCACTTCGCCCTCCTGCTCCCGGACCGTGCCGCTCTGGCGGAAGTGGTCCGGCGGCTGGTGGACGCGGAGTGGCCACTGGAGGGCGCCAGCGACCACGGGGTGTCGGAGGCTTTTTACCTGAGCGATCCCGAGGGCAACGGGCTGGAGCTGTACCGCGACCGGCCCCGCGAGCTGTGGCCGTGGCGGGGCGGTGAGCTGCGCATGGTCACCAAGGCCCTGGACGTGGGGGCGCTGCTGCGGGAGGCCCGCTCCCCCGCACCCCTGCACCCGGACACGCGGCTCGGACACGTTCACCTGTCGGTGGCGGACCTCGAGCAGGCGGAAGCCTTCTACGCGGGCGTGCTGGGCCTTGCGGTGACGCAGCGCAGCTACCCTGGGGCCCTGTTCTTCGCCGCGGGAGCGTACCACCACCACGTGGGGGCGAACGTGTGGGGTCCACGCCGTCCGCCTCCCGAGGGCAGCACGGGGCTGGTGCGGTACGTGTGGTCCACCCCACCCGGCACCGCGGCGTCCCTGGAGGAGGACCTGCAAGCGCGGGGGGTCCCGCACCGGCGCGCCGACAGCGAGGTGCGGCTGGTGGACCCCGCGGGAGTGGAGGTGGTGGTGCGCGACCGGCCTACGGGGCTGTAGCAGGCGGCTCGCACAGCGGCAGCTCCACCGTGAAGCACGCGCCGCCCTCCGGGCGGTTGCGGGCTTGAATAGTGCCTCCGTGGTCTCGGACGATGCCGTACGAGATGGACAGGCCCAGGCCCGTTCCCTCGCCCAGTTTCTTGGTGGTGAAGAACGGATCGAACACCCGGCTCAGGTGCTCGGGCGGGATGCCCGGGCCGGTGTCCGCGAACTCCACCACGGCGCGGTCACCGACGCGGTCGGTGCTGACCCGGAGGGTGCCCGGTCCAGTTCCCATGGCCTGCAGGGCGTTCTGGACGATGTTGGTGCACACCTGCTGGAGCTGCACCGCGTTCGCCCGCACCCACAGGGGCTCCGGGTAGAAGCGGGAGACCAGCTCCACCTGCCCGAGATCCCACCGGAAGGCCTCCAGCGCCCTGCGCACCACCAGGTTCAGGTCCAGGACCTCCCGTTCCACAGGCTGCGGGCGCGCAAACAGGAGCAGGCTGTGGATGATCTGCCGGGCCCGGTCCGCCTCCCGGACCACGATCCCCGCGTACCCGCGCAGGTCCTCCGGGAGCGCGGGGTCGGACTCCAGCAGCTGGGCGTACCCCAGCACGGAGGTGAGGGGGTTGTTCAGCTCGTGCGCCACACCCGCCACCAGCTCGCCCACCGCGGACAGCTTCTCCGCCTGCACCAGCTGCGCCTGCGCTTCCTCCAGGGCCTGGGTCCGTTCCGCCACCAGCCGCTGGAGGTCGGCTTGGTACGCCTGCAGCCGCTGGCGCGACTCCTGCAGCTCCGCTGCCATCTGGTTGAACACCCGGGCCATCTCCGCCGTCTCGTCCCGCCGCCGCCCTACTTCCACCCGCGCGTCCAGACGTCCGTCCCGCACCCGTTCCATGGCCTCCCGGAGGGACTCCAAAGACGCCGTCATGGACCGGGTGAGGGCCAGCAGCACGAGGAACCCGCCCAGCAGCCCCACCACCGCGGCCGCGGAGAAGGTCTGCACGAAGGACACCACGGAGTCGTTGACCAGCCCCACGTCCGCCAGGGCCCGGTCCTGCTCCACCTGCAGCAGCGGCCGCAGGGCTTCCAGACGCGAGGCCACCTGCTGTGCCTCCCACGCCAGGGCGCGGACCGCCACCGGGCCGTCCAGCCGGCTCAAGTGGCCCTCCGCGCGGGCAGCCGCCTCGCGCAGGGCAGCGACCACGGCGCGTGCCTCAGGAAGGGCCGTCAGGCGCTCCAGCTCGTCCAGCAGGAGCACGTCCTGCTGCACCGGGGGACCCGTCCCCGGGATCCGAGGGTCTACCGCACGGGCCAGGGCAGAGGCTAGGCGCCTGTAGAAGCGCGACTCAAACTCCAGGGTGACCCGCAGGGCCTGGCTGAGTCGTCGGGCTCGCTCGCTGTTGCGGGCGAGGTTGCGCAGGAAACCTGGAAGCCACGCCGCGCCCTCCAGCGCCTTCAGCCGGGAGGCGCCCCTCACCGCCTGCTGCTGCGCCTGGTCCAGGTGGCGCTGCAAAAGCGCCCGGAGCTGGTCGTGGCAGGCCAGAAGGGGTGTCAGCCGGGCCGGGGCCCGAGCGCTATCCGCGAGGAACGCCTGAGCGGCGCGGTCGCAGGTGGACGACAACGCCGGCCCTGCCTCCGGGCGGACCCCTCCTGGGAGGAGGTGCCGGTCCTGGGCCAGGCGTTCCAGGTGGGAGCTGAGCAGGTGGCCCAGCAGCCGGTCCTCCTCCGGGCGTGCGGAGGGGTCCAGGGCGCGCCGGAGGACGTAGAACAGCCGCCGCTCCAGCAGACCCAGGGCCGTGAGGACCTGCAGGCTGGCCCGGTCAGCCTGGTCCACGCGCCGCGTGACCTGCGCGATCCACGTGCCCGCGAGGGCGGAGGCGGCGAGGAACGCCGCCAGGAGGAGGGAGACCGCCAGGTACCCCGCCAGGATCCTGCGGCCGATGCGCGAACGCATCTTAGGGGTATCTTCCGGGAGGCCCCTGAGCCCTGGCAAGCGGGAGGAGGGGCGGTGCGCTACGTGGACCTCAACTGCGACCTGGGCGAGTCCTTCGGCCCGTACCGGCTCGGTAACGACGAGGCGGTGCTGGCGTACGTGACGTCCGCGAACGTGGCCTGCGGGATGCACGCGGGCGACCCGCTGGTCATGCGGAAGACGGTGCAGATGTGCCGGGAGCGGGGCGTGGCCGTGGGCGCGCACCCTGGCTACCCCGACCTGTGGGGGTTCGGCCGCCGCGCCCTGCCCATGACCCCCGACGAGGTGTACGCCTTCCTGCTGGCCCAGGTGGGGGCCCTGGAGGCGGTGGCGCGCGCCGAGGGCGTGCGATTGCAGCACGTCAAGCCCCACGGCGCCCTGTACAACGTGGCCGCGCGGGACGAGGCCACCGCGGCGGCGGTGGCGGAGGCCGTGCGACGGGCCTGGCCGGAGGCCATCCTGGTGGTGCTGAGCGGGTCTACCAGTGAGCGGGTGGCGCGCGGTCGGGGCCTGCGGGTGGCGCGGGAGGCGTTCTGCGACCGCGGGTACCGCAGGGACGGGAGCCTGGTGCCCCGCGACCAGCCGGGGGCGGTGCTTGTGGAGCCCTTCGAGGTGGCGTCCCGGGCGGTCCGCATCGCCCACGGCGAGCCCATCGAGGCCGTGGACGGCGGTGAGGTGGTGGTCGAGGCGGAGACCCTGTGCATCCACGGGGACACGCCCGGCGCCGCGGAGCTGGCCGCCGCGGTGCGGGCGGCGCTGGAGGAGGCGCACGTGCGGGTCCGGCCCATGGGAAGCTGGCTGTGAGGAGGTTCCTCCGGGCGGTCCTGGCCGGGGCGCTGCTGCTGGCCCTGGGCTCGGCCGCAACGGGCGCGTACCTGGTGCGGCGGGCGTTCCCGCAGGCCGACGGCACCCTGACGGTGGAGGGACTGCAGCAGCCGGTGGAGGTGGTCCGCGACCGCTGGGGCGTCCCCCACGTGTACGCCCGCACCGAACACGACCTGTTCTTCGCCCAGGGCTACGTGCACGCACAGGACCGGCTGTGGCAGATGGAGCTGAACCGGCGTACCGCCAGCGGGCGGCTGTCGGAGCTTTTCGGCGAGCGCACCCTGCGCACCGACCGCTTCCTCCGGACCCTGGGGTTGCGGCAGGCGGCGGCGCTGGAGTGGGCGCTCCTCTCGCAAGACACGCGGGCGGCTCTGCGCGCCTACGCGGGAGGTGTGAACGCCTTCCTCCGGCAGAACCGCCACCGGCTCCCGCTGGAGTTCGTGCTCCTGCGCACCGCCCCGGAGCCGTGGAGCCCCCTCGACAGCCTGAGCTTCGGCAAACTCATGGCGTACGAGCTGGGCGGGAACTGGCAGACGGAGCTGCTGCGGGCGGAGCTGCTGCGGAGGCTGGGGCGGGAGGCCGTGGCGCGGCTGCTGCCCGGTGAGCTGCCGGACTCTCCGGTGATCGTCGTCCCCCAGGCGGGGTCCGGCGAGCAGCCAGCGTTGGGATCGGATGTGGGGGCTCTGGTGGGGAGCAACAACTGGGTCCTGCGCGGACACCTCACCGACACGGGGCGGC
>JBKBVM010000239.1:0-2362 GCA_046289555.1 bacterium | reverse complement strand
ATGAACTCCAGCACGATCTCGGCGGCCGGGAAGGTGACGCCGTCCAGCTCGAAATCGCCCAGCTCCTGCACCTGGCCATCGCGGATGGGCACGTGGCAGACGATGGTCTTGCCGATGTTCGCCTGCCAGATGCGTACGGTGGCGGTGCCGTTCTCGGGAACACGGGCCGGATCCACCAGGCCGTTGGCAATCGCGAACGCCCCGACGGCGGCCGACAGATTGCCGCAGTTGCCGCTCCAGTCCACGAAGGGCCGGTCGATGGCCACCTGCCCGAACAGGTAGTCCACGTCCGCGTCCGGACGCGAGGGCGGCCCGACGATCATCACCTTGCTGGTGAGGATGTCCGCCCCGCCCAGGCCGTCGATCTGGCGCGGGTCTGGACTGCCGAACAGGGCCAGGATCACCCGGTCCCGCAGGGCCGGGTCCTCGGGAAGGTCGTTGAACCGCAGGAACAGCCCCTTGCTGGTGCCGCCCCGCATGATGACGCACCGGATCGGGAGCTGCTCCACGTTTTCCCTCCCAATTACCGGGTGGCGATCAACACCGTGCAGGCCGCGCCCTCAACTCCCGCGGCCTTGCCGCCGCGGCAGTGGGCCAAGCCCACCCGGGCACCCTCGATCTGCCGCGGGCCGGCCTCGCCCCGCAGCTGCCGCACCAGCTCCACCACCTGCGCCACCCCCGTGGCACCCAGAGGGTGGCCCTTGCCCAAAAGGCCCCCGCTGGGGTTGATGGGGAGACGGCCACCGATGTCCGCCTCCCCGCGGGCGGCCCGCTTCGGGTACTCGCCCACCGGGTACAGGCCCAGGCCCTCCACCCGCAGCACCTCCGCGATGGAGAAGCAGTCGTGGACCTCCGCGAAGTCCACGTCCTCCGGACCCACACCCGCGCGTTCGTAGGCGTCCTGGGCGGTGGCGTGGGTGAGGGGCTCGAAGGCCATGGAAGGCAGCCCCACCTCCACGGTGCCCGTGCGCAGGCTGGCGGCAGCCAGCCGCACCGCGCGGCTACGGCCCAGCTCGCCCACGACCCGCTCGCTGGCCAGGATCACCGCCGCCGCGCCGTCGCTCACCGGGCAGCAGTCCAGCAACCGCAGGGGGTCGGCGATGGGGCGGGAGTTCAGCACGTCCTCCACGGTCACCGGGTTCTGGAACTGTGCGTAGGGGTTGAGGCTGGCGTTGCGCTTGTTCTTCACGGACACGTAGGCCAGCTCCTCCCGCGTGGTCCCGAACTCCGCCATGTGCCGCACCGCCCGCATGGCGTACACCGCGGGCATGGTGAGGCCCAGGGCGCCTTCCAGGTCCTCCTCGCCGGGTGTCAAAGCCCCCCGGAACCGGGTGGTGAGGTGCTCCACCCCGAAGGCCAGGACCACGTCGTACTCCCCGGCCCGGATGGCCAGGTACCCTTCCCGGATGGCGGTGGCGCCGCTGCTGCACGCGTTCTCCACGTTGGCGAGCGGGATCCCCGCGAGCCCCGTGCGCGCCAGGACCTTCTGCCCCAGCACCATCCCGCCGTACACGTGCCCGCAGTAAGCCGCCTGGATCCGCCTCCGGTCCACGCCCGCGTCCCGGACGGCCTCGTTGACCGCCTCCACCGCCAGGTCCACCGCGTCCCGGTCGGGGTGCTTGCCAAACTTCGTCATGCCGGCTCCCACCACGTACACGTCCATGGCTATCCCTCCTCACACCTCCACGCGGGCTGGAAACGCCACCCCACCACGGGCCGGCCCTGCGGGTCTTTTGCGACCTCCTCGAACACCACCTCCACCGGCATGCCGACCCGCACGGCTTCCGGCTCGCACCCCACCAGCTGGCCCAGGACCCGGACCCCCTCGGGAAGGTCCACGTACACGAGGACGTAGGGCGTCCGGAACTCGGGGGTAGACTGCCGCACCACGGTGTACGTGTACACCGTCCCCCGCCCGCTCAGGTCCACCCGGTCCAGGTCCTGGCCCTGGCACCGCGCGCACACCTCCGGTGCGGGGAAGTACACCGCGCCGCAGCTGCGGCAGCGCCCCCCCACCAGCACCCCTCGACCGCCCTCGAACCGCAGGAGCCCGGGTCGGAAGGGGACGTACGACTCGGAGACCCGTTCCGCCTCAGACATTCCCGTCCTCCTAGCGCGCTCCCACGATGGCCCTCTCCACGAACCGCGCCTCCACCAGCTGGTCGTAACCGGCGCGGAAGTCCCCCTTCACGAGCCCGTCCTCCCGCAGCGAGCGCACCACCGCCGCCACGGCCTCGGGCAGCACGCGGCCGTCCGCAGACAGGCCGCTCAGGTTGGCCCGCAGGATGTCCGGGGTCCATCCCAGCTCCCGGGGCAGAGCCGCCGCCACCCGGTCCAGCTGGGTGCGGTGGGCCCGCAGCCA
>JBKBVM010000238.1:0-2363 GCA_046289555.1 bacterium | reverse complement strand
TTAACTCCTTCACGAAGGACGGGCGGTCTGCGCCCGGGACAGCACCACTTCCCGGTACACCCGGCCGAGGATCCCGTTCACGAAGCGCCCCGAGTCCTCGGTGCTGTAGCGTTTGGCCAGTTCCACGGCCTCGTTGATGACCACGCTGGGCGGCGTGTCGAAGTGCAGCAGCTCGTAAATGGCCATGCGCAGGACGCACAGGTCCACGCGGGCGAGCCGGTCCACCGGCCAGCCCTCCGCGTACCGCTCGATGAGGGCGTCGGCCTCCTGCCGGCTCTCCCACGCGCCCCGGCTGAGCCGGACCAAAAAGCGCCAGTCGTCCTCGTCCCACGGCTCCGGCGGGCCGTCCTCGGGGGGCGTCCAGCCCTCCGCGTACCGGGCCACCACGTCCTCCACCCGCTGCCGGCCCACCTCCGCCTGGTAAAGGATCTGGAGGACGGCCTGTCGCGCCTTGTGCCGGCTGGCCATGGCAAGGCCATTGTACCTGGAACCGGTACCTGTCCCGGAGCCGGCACCTGGTACCGGTACCTGGAACCGGTACCTGGTACCGAAGTTGACATAACATTGGGGCCCGGCGGTTCGTGCCGGAACTCCCAGCGGAGGACGGACACCGACCGAGGAGTCCCGTAGCTCGGGCCCCCGTACCGGATCTCCACAAGGGCCCACACGGTCCGGCTGTGGACCACAGCGCCCCCGTCCAGCACCTCGCCTGTGGAGGTCACCTCCTAGGTCCGGAGCTCCCGGTTTTCGTCGCAGGTCGCGCCGGCAGAGAGCCCGGCTATGCACCGGCTGCTCCGCACCGTCGGCGCCAGACTCTCAGGAGAGACAGCGAACAGCCTAGCGCCACTCGAAGCGGCAGAGGGCCACGGCTGGGGGCTGGAGCAGTCGGGGCTCGATCTCCACCAAGGCCCGTACAGTACGTGAGTGCACCACATTTCCTCCTTCCAGGAGTTCTCCGCGGGCGGTGACCTCCCACCACTGCTCCTGTACGGGCAGATCGTCCGTGCACACCCCTCCTGGTCCAGACGACACCAGCTGCGTCACGCGATAGCGAGCCTCGAGGGGAGCCCCGCCCAGCGACTGTTGCCCCACCGGCGTAGCGCGGCCTCGCTTGAGCTCGTAAATCTGGTGCTCCAGCCCCGCTTCCGCCGCGTATAGGGCCTTCCTGTCCCAGTCGGCGAGGCGGCTCGTTTCCACGCTGGCGGTGGTCATGCCCGCGAGCGCTGCGGTCAGCAAGGCCAGGAGCGTAAGGGCAAACAGGGTGAGCGGAAGGGCAAAGCCTCCCTCTCGCACAAACCGTCCGACGCGCCCCCGCCTCACGGGACCCTCCGAGCCACGCGGGTCCGCACCTGCAGCTCAGGGACCGGCCCACGTAGCGGATCCGGACGCGGGTCAGCGGCTTCCAGGGTCAGCCCCACCTGCCGGACCAAAGCAGTGTTGTTACAGGACACGTCCTGGCCCGCTGCGCCGAAGCAGTCGATCCGGAAGCTCGCAAACGGACCAGCCAAGGGCTGTGGGGCGTTGCCGCCCGTACGGTACGTCAGGTCTCCGTCCGCTCCGATGGAGTACTCCACCGTCTCAAACCCCGTCTCAGTGACCACGTCGAAACGGAGCGTGCCCCCGGACGCCTGGTGCACGGTCGCCGCCCTCACAAAGTCCCGGGCGATTCGGTCCAGGGCGACCTGGGCGTTGCGCACCATCTCCTGCCGCCGCCACCCCTCCTGGTACGCCTGGTCGCCCGTGGTCAGTAGCGGCATCACGCCCGCCACGACCAGGCTGAGCAGCAACAGCGCCACCGCCGCCTCCAGGAGCGTGAAGCCGCCCTGGCCTCCCGGCCACCACCTACTGGTGTGACGTGACCCTCGTGTCATAGCGCACTAGCATCTCCCCAGGTTCGCAGGACGCAGAGGCATTCCGGTCCAGGCACGCGACGACCTCCACTTGCCGAAGCCACCCGGCGGAGGCATCTGTCTCCACGGCGTATATTCCCCACTCCAGCCGGCATCCCGGCGGCGTGGAGCACGTCTCCGCGCCTGCGGCAACCCCACCTCCTCCGCGAAGGACCTGTGCGAGTTCCTCAAGCTTCCCTGCCGCCAGTAGTCCCAACACTTGAGCATCACGCTCCGCTTCCTGAGCCGACAGTAACGGAGGGTACAGGGCGACCAGCGGCACCAGGGCCACACCGAGCAGCAGCACGCTCACCACAACCTCGAGAAGCGCCTGACCGGCTTGCCTCACTGCAACACCTTGGCGTAGCCCGTCTGCGCCCACAGTCTCACCCGGAGGCTCTCCGTCCCGGAATCCAAGCGCCAGTCCACCCAAACCGCGGGGAGCTGTGCGGCTCCGGAGGGGAGGAAGGTCCC
>JBKBVM010000237.1:276-2377 GCA_046289555.1 bacterium | reverse complement strand
GTTCTGAAGGCACGGGGATCGGGGGGACGTCCTACCGGCACCACAACTCGGCCTTCGCCAGAGGGGGTGCTTCGGAATGCACGGTTCGTCTTCCCCTGTCCGTGTACTGGCCGTCCTGACCGCCTTCGCGCTTGTGACCTCGTGCGGGCTGAGCGCCCCCGCGCTCCTGGTCCCGCCCGGGCAGGTCCGCATCCCACCCGTACAGCGTACGGAGGTGTCCCCGTGGGGAGCGCTCCTGGTGAACGGACAGCCTGGGGTGGTCGCCAGCCTGAACAAGTTCGCCGGCTGGGCCGGCCTCGGCTGGCTCCGCAGTCAGGCCGACTACGAGCAACGCCTCCGGGAAGCCAAGGCGGCCGGGTTCAACACCCTGTGGGTCCGTGACATCCCCTCCCAGTTCTGGAACACCTGGTCCATGTGGTCCACGGCCAGCGCCTACGAGCTCCAGGGCAGCCGGGAGGTCTTCAACCCTGACCGCGTGGCCCGCCTCGCCCGAGACCCCGCCATGCTCCTCTGGTTCCTGCACAGCGAGTTCCACGGGATGACGAGCAGTTACTCGGACTGGACGATCACCAAGAACCAGGTCAAGGGCATCGACCCCAACCATGTGGTTGGAGACCTGGTGATGTACCAGGCCGGGTATCCGTCCGACACCACCAACCCCTACGCGGTGATGGACTACCCCATGCCCGAGTTCACCATCTCCGAGTTCGCCCCGCACACGCAGATCCTCCACATCGTCAACGAAGCCCAGTACGCCCAGCGCATCCGGTCCCGCGGCGCCCGATTCGTGAACGCCGCGTCCGTGACCGTGGTCAGCGAGTTCGCCACGTACATCAACGGCGGACGGCCCGCCGTCCCCTCCCGGGAGGAGATCTTCCGAGTCTTCCTCCTGCTTGCGGCCTTGAACTACCGGGCTTTCGACGTCCTCTGGGGTGCGAACCAAGTGATCTACAGCAACGAACAGGAGCGTCAGCAGCTGTTCCAGAACCTGGAGCAGCTCCGGCCCGCCATCGACCGGGCCTGGTCCGACACCCTGGACGCCTTCCGCCTCCTCACGGGTCCCCTGTACTCCGTTGTGGCAGAACCCGCGGATTTCACGCAGATCCTCGATGCGACTCCTCGGTTCCAGCTTCAGTTCGACCGGTACGTCGGTGTGTACGCAGTGCGGAAGCCTGCGGGGGGCGCCACGTACGTGATCGCGGTGAACCCGCAGGACAGTTCCCTCTCGGTGTCCATCCCCGTCTCGGGGAGCAGCGCCACCGAACTCGTCACCGGCCAGACCGTCTCCGTGACCGCGGGACAGATCTCCGCCACCCTGCCCGCCCGCACAGCCCGCGCCTACGTGGTCCGGTAGGCCTTACCGGTCGCAGCCCGGGTCGGGTCCTGGCTCAAACGTGGGCGGTAGACGGCCTCGAGGGAGGCCACCATGGCCTCTGCGGACAGGGACTCCGCCACCCGCGCCCGCGCCGCGTTCCCCATCTGCGTCAGGGCGGCGCGGTCCCCGGCCAGGGAGCGAATGGCCGCCGCGAGGGCCGCAGGATCTCCCGGCGGCACCAACCGTCCGGTCAGCCCTTCTGCGACCAGGTCCGGCACCCCACCGACCCGGCTCGCCACCACCGGCACCCCAGCAGCCTGCGCCTCCACCAGGACGCGCCCCATCCCCTCGTTGCGGGAAGGCAGCACCAGGATGTCGAACAGTGGCAGGAGGTCCGGCACGTCCCGCCGGAGGCCCAGGAAGTGCACCCGTTCTCGTAGTCCGAGCTGCTCAGCAAGCTCCTGGAGGACTGGCCGCTGCGGGCCGTCACCCACCAGGATGAGGTGGACCGGTGGTGTCAGGTCCACGAGTTGCGCGGTAGCGGTGATGGCATGTTCAATCCCCTTGACCGGCACCAACCTGGCCACACATCCCACCACGAAGCATGTGTCCGGCAGCCCGAGGTCGCTCCGGCGCAGGGACGTCGGTTTCCGGTACCGTTGGAGCTCCACCCCGCTGGGGATCACGCGCCACTGCTCCGGACGACCCACCTTCTCCGCAAGGTGCTCGCGCCTCTCTGACTCCGTCAGCGCAACGAGAACGTCCGTCCACCGCACCAGGAGCCGT
>JBKBVM010000237.1:0-266 GCA_046289555.1 bacterium | reverse complement strand
GCGAGACGGGCGGCCACCCGGCCCAGGACACCCGCCTTCGAGGTGTGGGTGTGAACCACGTCGTAGCCCCGCCGCATGAGACGGTACAGATCCCACAGCGCCCAGAGATCAGCGAGAGGCCGGATCTCCCGCACCAGGGTGGGAATGGGGTGAAACACGATCCCCTGCGGCACCGGCAGCACCCCCTCCGGACCCGCCTCCGGTCCGGCGGCCAGCTCCACCTCGTAGCCGCGGGCCTGGAGCCCTTGAACCGTCAGGAGGGTGTT
>JBKBVM010000236.1:0-2387 GCA_046289555.1 bacterium | reverse complement strand
GAGCGGAAGGTCTCCGCCGTGGCGTACGAGACCGTCCAGCTCCCCGACGGAGAGCTGCCCCTGCTTACGCCGATGAGCGAGGTGGCGGGCAAGCTGGCCGTACAGGAGGCCAGCTACTACCTCAAGCGCACGCAGGGCGGGAAGGGAACCCTGTTGGGAGGGGTCACGGGCGTGGCTCCGGGGACGGTGGTGGTGCTGGGCGGCGGGGTGGTGGGGACCAACGCCGCCAAGGTGGCGCTCGGGATGGGCGCCCAGGTCACCGTCCTGGAGCGGAACCCGCGGCGCATGGCCCACCTGGACGACATCCTGCACGGTCGCATCCAGGTGCTCACCAGCAACCCGTACACGGTGGAGCAGGCGGTGGCCTACGCGGACGTGCTCATCGGCGCCGTGCTGGTCCCGGGCGCCCGCACGCCCAAGCTGGTGTCCGCGGACCTGGTCCGTGCCATGAAGCCGGGGTCGGTGATCGTGGACGTGTCGGTGGACCAGGGCGGGTGCGTGGAGACCATCCGGCCCACCACCCACAGCCAGCCCGTGTACGAGTGGGGCGGGGTGATCCACTACGGGGTCACCAACATGCCTGCGGCGGTCCCCCGTACGTCCACCGTGGCGCTGGCTAACGCCACCGTGGGCTACGCCATCGCCCTGGCCCGGAAGGGTTGGCGGGAAGCGTGCCGTCAGGACCCGGCCCTGGCGCGGGGGCTCAACGTGGTGGACGGCCGGGTGACCCACCCAGGCGTGGCGGAAGCCCACGGCCTGCCGTTCACGCCCGTGGAGGAAGTCCTGCGGGTCTGAACCACCCCGGGTCAGCGTTTTCGACGTTAGGGGGTGGGCAGGTTGGCGAAGATGGCCTCCACGGACTCGGGCATCTCTGGCCGGATCCGTCCCGCCGCGATCTCCTCCAGGGCCACGGTGACCGGGTTCTGGGAGTCTACGTCCACCAGGGGCAGCTGCCCGGACCGGAGCTCGCGAGCCCGCTTGGCCGCCAGCATCACCAGCAGGTACTTGTTGGGCACCCGTTCCAGCAACGTCTCGATGGGCGGACGGATCATCGCCTCTCCCTCCCGACCTTCACAGGGTATTCTACCGTGTGGAGGAAATGCAAGCCGTCCGGGACGGCGGGTGGGGTGAGGCTGAGGTGGCGACCCTCGAGCTCCAGCAGGTCACCACGGGTACTGTGCCGGAGCACTTCCTGCGGGTGGTGCGGGAGCGGGACCGGCGGGTGGCCCTGTGGCACAAGCGCAGGGGACTGTGGCACCCGGTCACCTGGGCGGAGTATGGCCGGGCGGCGCAGGAGGTGGCCTGCGGGCTAGTTGCCCTGGGCTTCCAGCCCGGCCAGGCCGCGGCCATCATCGGCAACAACCGGCCAGAGTGGCTGTTCTGCGACATGGGGATCCTGCTGGCCGGGGGCCTGTCGGTGGCGGTGTATGCCACCAACCCGCCCGAGCAGTGTGCGTACATCCTGGGACACAGCCAAGCCCGGGTCTTCTTCGTGGAGGACGAGGAGCAGCTCGATAAGGCCCTGGAGGTCCGCGGCCAGCTCCCGCAGCTGGAGCGCATCGTGGTCATGGACCCGGAGGGGCTGGCCGGGTTCTCCGACCCGCAGGTCCTGACCCTGGACGAGCTGCGGGGCCTGGGCCGCGCCGCGTGGGATCCGGAGGGGCTGGAGCGCCTCGCCCGGAGGGCGTCCGAGGATCAGGTGGCCATCCTGCTGTACACCTCGGGCACCACAGGGCCGCCCAAGGGGGCCATGCTGACCCACCGGAACCTCCTGTGGACCGCGCAGGCCTTGGGCCAGGCCAACGCCCTGTACCCCACGGACAGCGCGCTGTCCTTCCTGCCCCTGTCGCACATCGCGGAGCGCATGCTGAGCGTGTACCTCCCCCTCGTGTGGGGATACGCGGTGTACTTCGCAGAGAGCCTGGATACCCTGTTCCAGAACCTGCAGGAGGTGCGTCCCACCATCCTGTTCGCGGTGCCGCGGTTGTGGGAGAAGCTGCACTCGCAGCTCACCCTGCACATGCGGGAGGTGGACGCCTTCAAGCGTGCCGCGTACGAGGCGGCCCTCCGGGTGGGGCGGCGGTACGCCCTCGCGCGGCTGGCGGGCGAGCCCATCTCCCCGGTCCTGCGCGCCGCGCACGCGCTGGCGGAGCTCGGAGTGCTGCGTCCGCTCCGCCGCCGTCTGGGGCTGGACCGGGTCCGGTTCGCGGGGTCCGGGGCCGCTCCCATCGCCCCGGAGATCCTGGAGTTCTACCACGCCCTGGGGGTACGGGTCCGGGAGGTGTACGGACAGACGGAAGGCAGCGGTCCCACCACCATCCACCAGGGGGACCGCATCCGGCTCGGTACCGTGGGGCAGCCCCTCCCCGGAGTGGAGGTCCGCATCG
>JBKBVM010000235.1:0-2406 GCA_046289555.1 bacterium | reverse complement strand
GGTTCGTGACGTGGATGGCGGCGTACGCCCGCCTCGCGGCTTCGGGCGAGGCACTACCCGAGGAAGACGTGCGGGCGGAGGCCGTGCGGCTCGCCCGCCCCGCAGGCTGGGCGCTGTCGCTGTCCGACCTGGTCCCGCTGATCCGGGCGCGGGTGCTGTGGCGCGGGGCGGGCCGGCTTGCCGCCCCGCGCGCGTACCGGCCCCACTGGCGGTACTTCCGCCAACAGGCGGACCGCCTCCATCGGGCCGTGCTCTTCCTGATGGACCCTCCTCCCGCCCCGGAACCGGAGCGCTCCACGTACCGGGGTCTCGTGCTGTTCGACTTCGGCCTGTTCTTCGCGTGCCACGAGCACTTCGAGGGCCTCTGGCGGAACGCGGCCTGTGAGGACCGCGGCTTCTACCAGGGGCTCGTGCAGCTGGCCGCGGCGTTCTACCACCACGAGAGGGAGAACGCCCGCGGTGCGGTGGCGCTCCTGCGCCGGGCCACGGGACGGTTGGCCACCTACCGGCCTTCGCACTGCGGCCTGGACGTGGACGCGCTCCTGGAGCAGCTGGCTCCCTGGGAGGCGCGCTTTGCCCTGGGTGCGCACGCTCCGTATCCTGTACTCGTCTCGAGCCGAGGGTCCACGGGTGGCGGCTAGACGGGCGGCTTCTGGAGGTCCCGTGCGGGACGTATTTGACCACATCGACCGCCACGCGCAGGAGTACGTGGCGGAGCTCGCGAGGCTGGTCCGCCAGCCCAGCATCGCGGCCCAGGGGGTAGGGCTGGAGGAGTGCGCCCGCCTGGTGGCCGAGATGCTGGGGGAGGCGGGGGCCAGGGTGCGCGTGTACCGTCTACCGGGCGCCGCGCCTCTGGTGTACGGCGAGTTCCCCGGCCGCTCCCAGAAGACCCTCCTGGTCTACGAGCACTACGACGTCCAGCCCGCAGATCCGCTGGAGGAGTGGGAGTCCGACCCCTTCGAGCCGGAGGTCCGGGACGGCCGTATCTTCGGACGCGGGGTGGCGGACACCAAGGGGAACCTGGTAGCCCGTCTGTGCGCCGTCCGTGCCTACCGGCAGGTCCGCGGGGAGCTTCCGGTCACCGTCAAGTTCCTCGTAGAGGGCGAAGAGGAGATCGGCAGCCCGAACTTGCGCCGGTACGCGGACGCCTACCCCGACCTGTTCCGCGCGGACGGCTGCCTGTGGGAGTCCGGTGGGAAGGACCACCAGGACGTCCCCAACCTGTACCTGGGGGTCAAGGGGATCTGCTACGTGGAGCTCGTGGCCCGGGGCGCCAACCGGGATCTGCACTCCTCCATGGCCACCATCGTGCCCAATCCCGCGTGGCGGCTGGTGTGGGCCCTCCGCACCCTGAAGGACGAGCACGAGCGGGTGCTCATCGACGGGTTCTACGACGCCGTGGAGGAGCCCGGTCCGCAGGAAGAGGAGTGGCTGCGGCGGATCGCCGCGGGGCGGGACGACGCCGCGTTGCTGCGGGACCTGGGGCTGGACCGGTTCCTCCTGGGCCTGTCCGGCGTGGAGCTGCTGAAACGCCACCTCTACCAGCCCACGTGCACCATCTGCGGGCTCGTGGCGGGCTACGGAGGGGAGGGCTCCAAGACGGTCCTCCCCAAGGTCGCGCGGGCGAAGATCGACTTCCGCCTGGTGCCGCGGCAGCGTGCGGAGGACGTCCTGCACAAACTCCGCGCCCACCTGGCGCGGCACGGGTTCGCAGACCTGGAAGTGATCCCCATGGGCCTGGAGGACCCCGCCCGCACGCCCCCGGACTCCGAGATCGTGCGGGTGGTCGCCGCCGCGGCCCGCGAGGTGTACGGCAAGGAGCCCGTCATCTACCCCATGATGGCGGCCACCGGGCCCATGGACGTGGTGTGCGCGCGGTTCGGCACGCCCACGGTGGGCACGGGGGTGGGCTACCCCGGTACCAACGTGCACGCGCCCAACGAGAACATTCGGATCCGCGACTACCTCGAGGGGATCAAGCACATCGCCCTCGTCCTGGAACGCTTCGGTACCCCGGAGGGCTAGCGGCCGTGCCGTGAGACCGTACGACCCGTTCTGGGAGCGCCCGGAGGTGGTGCAGCGGTTCGCGTCGCGGCCGCCAGACGACCGGATGGTGGCCCTGCTGTCCGGCGCGTCCCGTGCCACCCGGGTACTGGACCTCGGCTGCGCCGCGGGCCGGAACACGGAGTGGCTCGCCCGGGAGGGGTTCGACGTGTACGCGTGCGACGCCTCTGAGGCCATGGTGACGTACACGCGCGGGCGCGTGGCCCCTTATCTGGGCGAGGGGGAGGCGGGGCGCCGCGTCCTCCTGTGCTCCATGGACAACCTGGCCATGTTCGAGGCGGAGTCCTTCGACCTGGTGGTGGCGCTGGGCATCTACCAGCAGGCGCAGACCACGGAGGAGTG
>JBKBVM010000234.1:0-2408 GCA_046289555.1 bacterium | reverse complement strand
CTGGGCCAGGGCCGACCTCAGGGGCTCCGGCAGGCCGTCGCCGCCCCAAAGGAGCTTCTGCACCTGGTCAAGGTCGGGCCCTGAGGAGCGCAGCGCACACCGGACCCACCCGCCGCGGGCTTGCGGGGCGTCCTGCTCCACCCGGAGGTTGACCCCGAGGTTGCGATCCCCGCCTCCGGTGACTGCAGTCACGGTGGCGCGGTACCGAACTCCCCGGTCCAAGCGCGGTGCCAGCCGGCCGGCCAGGGCCGAGTTCAGGTAGCCTACCACGGAGCCGTCCGACCGGACCACCTGTACCGCGTGTGGGTCGAAGGGGTTTCCCGGTTCGCGCCTCAGCAGGACTTCCTCCCCCGGTGTGAGCTGCGCCACCACGTCCTGTCGGCCTTCAAAGGTGACGCCCACCGCCTTGGTGAAGAACGCAAGTCGCGCTTCCACGCCGCGGTAGACGCCGGTGAGGTAGTCGTCCCCGCGATCCAGCAGACGCCTCAGCAGGGCGGGCGTGTCCGCCAGCACCCGGTCCAGCTCCACGCCGGGCGCGCGCAGGTCTTCCAGCACCCACCGGAACGCGCCGTCCTCCCAGGGGTGGCGTTCGGGGCAGCCTGCGATGTCCAGCTGCGGTTGGACAAAGGCCAGCAGCTCGCCCCACTCGCCCAGCCCGAACCCGACCGCCTCCTGGACCCTCACGCCGTCCCACACCCGCACCCACAGGTGCTCGCCCGCGCCCCACAGACCTACCTCCAGGGGCTGCAGATCCCTCGCGGCCAGCACGGGCCTCGGGTTGCCGGCTCCAAAAGGCTCCAGGAGGGCGAGCTCCTCCACTAGCCGCTCGGTCACCTCCTCCAGGCCCACCTGCGCCTCCACCACCACCGCGGGCACCAGCAGCTCAGGTAGGATGCGGGAGGCCACCGCTTCCTCAAAACGCCTGCGGAATTCCAGTAGGTGCCGTGCGGGAAGTGACAGGCCCGCGGCGGAGGCGTGTCCGCCGAACCGGTCCAGCAGCTCCGCACACTGCCCCAGGACCTCCACCAGGTCCAGCCCGGGTACCCCGCGGGCGGACCCGCGCGCCACCTCCCCTTCCACCGCCAGGGCCACCGCGGGCCTCCAGAACGCCTCCCTCAGCCGACCGGCCACGAGACCCACCACGCCCGGGTGCCAGTCCTCTCCCCACACCACGATGCCGGGCCGGTCCGCCAGCCCGTCTTCCTCCACCGCCGCCAGCGCCTGACCCAAAGCCGCGTCCTGCAGGCGCTGCCGGTGGGCGTTGTGCCGCTCCAGCTCGGAGGCCAGCTCCGTGGCCTCCTGCGGGTCGTCGGTCAGCAAAAGCCGCAGGGCCGCCTGCGCGGTGTCCACGCGACCCGCGGCGTTCAGCCGGGGCGCTAGCCTCCACGCCACGTCGTCCGCGCTCACCGGGCCCGTGAGGCCCGCGTTCTGCAGCAACGCCCGCAGTCCCACCAGCGGCGTGTGGGGCAGGCGCTTTAGACCGCAACGCACCACCACCCGGTTGTCCTCCACTAGGGGCACCACGTCCGCCACGGTACCTACCGCGGCCAGCTCCAGCAGGTCCTCGGTGGCCGGGGCGCCGGCGAGTTCGCGGAGCGCGGCCAGCAGCTGCCAGGACAGTCCCGCAGCACAGTACCCGCGAAACGGATAGGGCCTCTGGGGGATCTTCGGGTCCACCACCACGTCGGCGTCGGGCAGCACGGGCGGCGGCTCGTGGTGGTCCAGCACCACCACCTGCATCCCCGCCTGCTTGGCCAGGGCCACCTCCGCGAGGGCTCCCACCCCGCAGTCCACGGTGACCAGCAGCTGGGTTCCCGCCTCCGCCAGCGCGCGCACCGCCTCCGCGTTCAGCCCGTACCCTTCCCGCAGGCGGTGCGGCACGTAGAAGCCCACGTGCAGCCCCAGGGCCCGCAGCCCGCGCACCAGGAGGGCTACCGCGCACACCCCGTCCGCGTCGAAGTCGCCGTAAACGGTGATGCGCCGGCCTTCGCGGGCGGCGCGCCAGACCAGCGCTGCGGCGTCGGGGATTCCGGGAAGCCGGCTCGGGGGGGTGAGGGCCTCTCGGGGTACCCGGAGGAAACGATCCGCCGTCTCAGGGTCCCCGAGGCCCCGCACGGCCAGCACCTGCGCGGTGGACGGCAGCAGGCCGAGCTCGCGGACGAGGCCGTCGCGGCGCGGGTGGACAGGACAGAAGGACCAGGGCCGGCTGCGGGGCGACCGCCACCCCTTCACTTGGGTACGCCCTCCCCGGAAGCCGGGCGTTCAGGCGCGGACTCAGGCTTCGCCTTGCGGAATGCCCGCAGCTCGCGTTCCAGGCCGGTCAGGCGCCTGCGCAGCCACCAGTTGGCCACGCTCAGCGGCAGGCCCGCGATAGCAGCGCCTGCAAACAGCACCGCCACCAGCAGGGT
>JBKBVM010000233.1:1428-2427 GCA_046289555.1 bacterium | reverse complement strand
GGTGGGTTTGTCACCCGGTAAGAGGGGAGGGTAACGTGGCCCAGGGGCCGTCGTCGGGAGGCGTGGTAGCGCGGTGCGGCTAGGGGAAGTGGCCGCGGGAGTCGCGCTGGCAGCGGTGGGCGTTTACGCGGCCATTGCGGCCTCCAAGTTTCCCCGCCTCGCGGAGGGCTATCCAGGGCCCGGGCTGTTCCCCCAAATCCTCGGCCTGTTGCTGGGGGCGTGCGGGATCGCGGTCCTGTGGGCCGCCCGGCGCCCCTCCCCCGAGGCACGTCACGGGTACGAGCCGAACGAGCTCCTCCACGCTGCTGAGGCGGCGGGGATGGTGGTCGTGTACATGGCTGTCGTGAACCGACTCGGATTCGTCCCGACGGTGGGTGCTCTGCTGACCCTCCTCATGGCCAGGCTCGGTGTCGGTCTCGCCCGGGCGATTCCTGTCGGCTTCGGGCTGGCGGTCGGCCTGTACGTGCTCTTCGGTCGGCTGCTGCGGGTGCCCCTACCCCCGGGTCCGCTGGGCTAAGGACCAGCTATGGACGCTGTCGCCCGGGCTGCCTTCCTGCTGTTTCAGCCTCATGTACTGGCGGTGGTCCTGGTCGCCGCGCTGTACGGACTGTTTGTGGGCGCAATCCCCGGGCTCACCGTGACCATGGCGGTGGCACTGTTTGTGCCCTTCGCCATGTTTCTGGACCCCGTCTCCGCTCTGGCGGCCATTGTCACACTGCAGGCTATGGGGATCTTCGCCGGAGACATCCCCGCCGCACTGGTCCGCATGCCCGGCACGCCTGCGTCTGCCGCCTACGTGAGTGACTCCTACGCCCTGACTCAGCAGGGCGAGGGCCGACTGGTCCTGGGGGTGGACGTGCTCGCTTCCAGCTTCGGCGGCCTCCTGGGGGCTGTTGCCCTCATGGTCGGCGCTCCCCTGTTGGCGGAGTTTGCCTTGGGGTTCAGTAGCTACGAGTACTTCTGGCTGGCCACCCTGGGGCTCAGCAGTACCGCGCTCGT
>JBKBVM010000233.1:0-1418 GCA_046289555.1 bacterium | reverse complement strand
CGTCGCGTCCGCATCCCCGATCAAGGGCCTCGCCTCGGTCACGTTGGGACTCCTGCTGGCCACGGTGGGGATCGACATCACCCTCGGGTTCCCGCGTTTCACCTTCGGGGTCCCTGAGCTGCTGGACGGGGTCGGCTTCATCCCCGCCATGATCGGTCTGTTCGGCTTCAGTGAGGTGCTGCGGGGAGTGGCGGCAGGTCGCGCCCACCTCTCCTACGCGCCTCTCGAACCCACGCCCGTGTTCCTGCGAGCGCTACAGGAGCTGTGGCGCCACCGCGTGCAGGCTCTCCGCGGGGGCGTGGTCGGGCTGATTACGGGAGTGCTGCCCGGTGCTGGAGCAGACATCGGGGCGTGGCTGGCATACGGTGTTTCGAAGCGGTTCTCCAAGCAGCCGCACCGGTACGGCCGCGGGTCCATCGAGGCGGTCGTCGAGTCCGGGGTGGCGAACAATTCCGACCTGGCCGCGGAGTGGATCCCCACCCTGGTGTTCGGCATCCCGGGAGATTCCTTCACCGCGGTGGTTCTCGGCATCCTCATGATGAAGGGCATGCGGCCGGGGCCCGCCGTCCTGCACGACTACCGGGACGTGCTGATGGCGGTCTACATGGCCTTCGTGCTGGCGAACCTGCTCATGGTACCCCTCGGCTTCGCTGCCATCCGCGCCAGCACGCACCTCCTACGCGTTCCCCGAAACGTCTTGCTGCCCGCTATCGCCGCGGTCTGCGTGGTCGGCGCCTTCGCCATCAACAACAGCTTGTTCGACGTGGGCGTCATGCTGGTCATGGGAATCCTCGGGTTCGCGCTGGAGTCCCTGGGTTTCCCCGTAGCGCCCGTGGTGCTGGGCCTGGTCCTGGGGCCCCTCGTGGAGCAGAACTTCATGATCAGCCTGATCAAGAGCGAGGGGCACCTGCTGGCGTTCGTATCGCGCCCAATAAGCCTCGTGCTGGCAGTGCTCACCTTCACAGTGTGGGCGTTCCCTGTGGTGAGCTGGACCCGAAGCCGCCTGGGTCCCGTGGTCCCCGAACCGTCCTGGGAAACTGCCTCAGGAGGAACCGATGCTTGAGCCGCAGCGGTTACGGGGGATCGTGGTCCCCATGGCGACTCCGCTCGAACGGGACGGCCGGAGAGTCAACGCCACCGGAGTCCGAGAGCTGGTCGAGCACCTCGTCGTCGGTGGGGTGCACGCGGTGTTCGTGGCTGGAACTACCGGGGAGGGCCCGGCTCTGGAGGTACAGGAGTGGACCCGCCTGGTGCGGACAGCGGTGGAGGCCAGCCGCGGCCGCGTTCCCGTGCTCGCCGGCGTGCTGGCTCCGGCCACGGCCCCTGCGGTAGCGCTCGCCCGTACTGCGGCAGACCTAGGCGTCGACGCGGTGGTGGCCACCGCACCCTACTACTATGCCTATTCCCACGACGAGGTC
>JBKBVM010000232.1:0-2435 GCA_046289555.1 bacterium | reverse complement strand
AGGTTGTCTGCGGCCGCCTCCCGGTACTCGGCCGGGACCTCCGAGGCGGCGTCGTGCCGGACGAAGTCGTTGATGGCCCACCACAACCGCAGGCGCAGGTGGCGCTCTTTCTGCGGGTCGGTGGCCACCCCGGAGCTCAGCGCGTCCAGGTAGTCCGTGACGGTTGGGTGCTGGACGACTGGGGCGCGGCGCCAGGCCTCAGGTGCGGGGCCGGGTCCCAGGTCGGGTTCCAGGGTGCCCTCGACCTTAGCCTCTGCCAGCCAGTAGAAGCTCCCACAGCCGCGGCACCTGACCAGAGCCGGGAAGTCCGGCAGCATCGGGGCCTCGCACTTCCCGTCCGTCCAGTAGACGGCGCCCACCGTGTTGCCCGACAGGAGAGTCTGCCGCCTTACAAGCGTCCCGCAGCGTGGGCACGCCAGGATTAGGTCCGGACCCGGGATCAACTTGAGCACCTCCTCTGACAGGATTTTGGGAAGCCCCGGGGCCCGCGGTGTCGCACCCCCGAACCCGCTCCGACACCGAGCTTGGGGTTCTCCCACAGGAGTAAACGCTGGGGCCAGCAATTTTCGACTGCGTTCCTGGTACCGGTTCCAGGTGGCGCCTCCCACGTGCTTGAGGGGGGTGGAGGGGAGGGCACAGGCTGATCCCCTCGCCCGCCCAGAAGAGCCGGTGTCCTTCAGGGCGCCGGCCTGCTCGACCTGATGCGAAGGGCGAACACCGACGGGCCCCTTGACATACACTACGGGGTATGGTATATGGGCCACGAGGGAAGGCCGTCGAGAGGAGGGGTGCGAGCCATGCGCGGGTGCACAGGAACGGCGGACCGGGTGGTCCGGGTGGTGGTCGGTATCGTGGCGTTGCTCCTGGGGCTACAGCAGGGCGGCTCGGTGCTGGGTTACGTCCTGTACGCGGTGGCCGCGGTGGGCCTGATCACGGGGCTGGTGGGCCGCTGCCCGCTGTACGCGCTCCTGGGCTTGCAGACCTGCGGGAAGGTCCGCAGCTGACCCCTGGAGGCGACGATGTCGGAGGTCATGCGGGCCCACGTGGTTCTGAAACCCGAGGGGCGTTACCGCTTCCGGGTAGAGATGGACCGGCCGGACTGGGGGCTGGTGGTGGACGAACCGCCCCCTCTCGGCGAGGGGGCGGGGCCCAACCCTGCGCGGCTGGTGGCCACGGCGCTGGGCCACTGCCTGGCGAGCAGCCTGCGGTTCTGCCTGGAGCGGGCGAGGGTCGTGGGAGAGGTGTCCGCGGCGGTGGACGTGGAGGTGCGGCGCAACGAGCGGGGCCGCTGGCGGATTGTCCGGGCTGCGGCCCAGCTGGACCTGTCGGGCGTGGACCCGTCCCAGCGGGCGGCCGTGGAACGCTGCCTGGGGCTGTTTGAGGACTTCTGCATCGTGACCGCGAGCGTGCGCCAGGGCATCCCGGTGGACGTACGGGTCCGGCTGGACGGCCAGACCGTCTACGGCACAGAACCCGAGGGACAGGCGGCGGTCTAGGCGTCTACCGCAACATCAGCAGGGTCTTCTGCAGTTTCCGCAGCGCGGCCTCAGCTTGGGGCTTGCCCTGCAGCTCCAGGCGGACGCACTGCTCCAGGCCCGCGGCGACCAGGTCCATGGCCACCCGATTGAGGGCCGCACGGGTGGCAGCCACCTGCTGGGCTACCTCCGCGCAGTCCCTTCCTTCTTCCAGCATCCGCTGCAGCCCCCGCACCTGGCCCTCGATGCGCCGCAGCCGGGCGAGCAGCGAGGCCGTGAGCTCCTCGCCGAGCTTGATCGCGGTCGCCACGCGAACCTCCTACGGCTGTACCTGAGGGGCGGGCTCCGCCGCACCGGAGGCCTGTAGCACGTACTGCAGGAAGGCCTCCTCCGGTCGGGCGCCCTCGAAGCTCCACGTCTCGTTCAGGACCACCTTGGGGACCCCCATGACCCCGTACCGGTCCGCCAGCTCGGGGAACTCCATGGCCTCCACCACGTCCGCTCGGATCTTGTCGGACTCCTGGGCCATGGCGTGGGCCAGGCGCGCGACCCCCGGGCAGTAGGGGCAGGTAGGCGTGACGAACACCCGGATGTGCACGGGGCGCTGGAGGCGGGCCAGGGCCTGGCGCGTCTGGGGTTTCAGCCCGCTGTCGGCTCGGGAGGCGGCCACGATGTCCTCCACCAGGACCGCGAACTCCAGTCCCGCGGGGATCCCGTAGTACCGGGCGCGGGCCTGTCCGTCCTCGCCGATGAGGATCGCGGGAACGCCCTCCACGCCCGCGGCCCGTGCTTCCTCCGCGTCGGTGACGATGCTGCGGACCTTCAGGTGGATGCGCGGGTCCAGGGCCGCCAGCTCCTCCAGCAGCTGCTGGGTGGCCTCACAGGTCTGGCAGTCTGCCCCAGGCAGGGCCAGGCCCGCCCGCGAGGTGGTGAACAGGGTCAGGGTCACGTCCCCCACGA
>JBKBVM010000231.1:0-2441 GCA_046289555.1 bacterium | reverse complement strand
AACAGCAACGCCACCTGTGCGGTGGCGTAGTCCCCCCCGCCCACCGACTCCACGATGAGCCGGCCGATTCCGGGCCAGGCGAACACGGTCTCCGTGAGGGGGGCTCCCGCGAACAGGTTCGGGATCCCCAGGGCCAGGATGGTCACGATGGGGATCATGGCGTTGCGCAGGGCGTGTTTGCCGATCACCACCCGCTCGGCGAGTCCCTTCGCCCGGGCCGTCCGCACGTAGTCCTGTCGGATCACCTCCAGCATGCTGCTGCGGGTGTACCGGGTCAGCGCCGCCATCTGCAGGAGGCTCAGGACCACCACGGGGAGGACCGTGTACTGGAGCCGGTCCACCACGGTCGGCCAGCCCGGCGCTACACCCGGGGTCGCGAACCCACCGGGGGGCAGCACGCGGAGTACCACCGCGAAGACGTAGATCATCATGATTCCGAACCAGAAGGCGGGGATGGACACCCCGAAGAAGGTGAAGAAGGTGGCGGCGTAGTCCAGGGCGGAGTACTGCCGCAAAGCCGACATCACCCCCACGGGGACCGCCACCGCCAGCGCGAGCAGAAACGAGGGGAGGGTGAGCCACATGGAGTTGCCGATCCGGTCCCACACCAGCTGCAACACGGGCACCTTGTAGGTTCGGGAGTAGCCGAAGTCGCCGCGCAGGGCGTTCACCAGCCACTTCACGTACCGCACGTGCAGGGGGTCGTCCAGGCCGTAGATCTTCCGCAAAGCCTGGATGTCCTCCGCCCGCACCTTGGGGTTGCCGGCCAGCAGCAGGTCCACGGGGTCCCCCGGTGCCATCACCAGCACCATGAACACGATGACGGAGATCCCGAACACCAGGGGGACCATCTGCAGGAGGCGGCGCGCGAGGTACGCCCCCACGGCGGAGTCACCTCACCGCCAGCCCCTCACGGCAGGAGCCGGGAGGCCGCGAGCCCGGCCCTCCCGGCTCCTCCGCGCCCGCCGACTAGCGGGCCCACCGCCACTGGGTGGCGTTCCACGTCACCGGGGTGTCCGCCCCCGTGGGCTTCCAGTTCTGCAGGGTGGCCTTGTGCCCGGTGTAGTCCGCCCGGTAGTAGAGGGGGATCACGGGGACTTCGTCCACGAAGATCTCCGCGAACCGCCGCAGCATCTGGGCCCGCCGGTTCTGGTCCAGCTCCTCCGGGACCGCGTGGCAGATCCGGGTCACCTCGTCGTTCTTCCAGCCCGGGTAGTTCTGCCCGTTGGGCGGGAGCGTGTCGCCCGTGTACAGGCCCTCGCAGTCCGCGGTGGGGCCGAACACCCACGCGTACATGGCCATCTCGAACTGCCGGCTGGGCAGCGTCTGCCCGAAGTACACGCGGGCGGGCTGGTTCTGGATGCGGATCTCCACGCCGATCTCCCGCAGCTGCTGCTGGATGATCTGCTGCACCTGCTCCCGCACCCGGTTGCCCGCGGTGGTCATGAAGGTCAGGCTCAGACGCTGGCCCCCCTTCTGCAGGATCCCGTCCGGGCCCGGGGTGTAGCCGGCCTCCTGCAGCAGCTGCCGCGCCCGGGCGGGGTCGTAGGAGTACCGGCGGACCTGCGGGTTGTGGCCGTAGTGCTTCTGCGGGAACACCTGGTGGGCCACCGGCTGCTTGCCCTCGAACAGGGCCTGGACCATCTGCTCCCGGTTGATCCCGTAGATCAGGGCCTGGCGGACCCGCTTGTCCCGCAGGTGCACGTTGTCCAGGTTCAGGTCGATGTGCTCCCAGATCAGGCCCGGCTCCGCCTTGAGGACCCAGTCCCGCCGACCCTGCCGCTGCAGGCGCTTTTCCAGCTCCAGACCCTGCACGAAGGGGATGGCGGTTTCGTCGAAGGCGTCCACCGACCCGGCCAGCACGTTGGCGATCTGGGTGTTGATATCAGGGACGAACCGGAACACGATGCGGCGGACCTGCGCCCGTGTCCGGTACGAGCCGCCCACCGCCTCGTAGGGGAACTGGTCCCAACGCTCCAGGGTGATGGACGAGCCCCGCTGCCACTGCACGATGCGGTACGGCCCGGTCCCCACCGTCTGCTCCGAGGTCCCCCACGGCTGCTGGGGCAGCTTGGAGGGGTCCCGCTGGTACGCGGCCGCCAGGATGTGCCGCGGCAGGTAGCCCGCGCCGTTCACGTTGAGGTCCGCAAACGCGTACTTCTTCTTCCACTGCACCACCATGGTGTACGGGTTGGGCGCCAGGATGTTCTCCACCCGCTGCGCCACGTCCCGGCCCGCGGAGGGGAAGCGCGGGTTCATGTTCACCCGCCACGCGAAGATCCAGTCCTCCGCGGTGAGGCTCCGCCCGTCGTGCCACTTCAATCCGCGGCGGATCCGCCAGGTGACCTGCATCTTGTCGCCCGGCAGCAACTTCCAGTCGCCGGCCTTCAGGCTCGGCAGCTTCTCCACCGCCACGGGCTGGAACTTCCACTCGTCCGTCA
>JBKBVM010000230.1:0-2458 GCA_046289555.1 bacterium | reverse complement strand
CAGGAGCCCTCGGTGTTCCGCAAGCTCACGGTGGCGGAGAACCTGGAGCTGATCCTGGAGCAGCAGGGCCTCGGGAAGGCGGAGCGGGAGGAGCGGGTGGGGGCGCTGCTGGAGGAGTTTCACCTCTCGCACCTGCGGGACCAGCCCGCCTACACCCTCTCGGGCGGGGAGCGGCGGCGGGTGGAGATCGCGCGGGCCCTGGCCATCCGCCCGCGCTTCCTCCTCCTGGATGAACCCTTTACCGGTGTCGATCCCAAGTCCATCGAGGACATCCAGGACATGATCGCCTACCTGCGGGCGCAGGGGATCGGGATCCTGGTCTCCGACCACAACGTGCGGGACACCCTGACCATCACCGACCGCGCCCTCATCCTGTACGAGGGCCGGGTGCTGCTGGAGGGGACCTCCGAGGACCTGCTCCGCAGCGAGGAGGCCCGGCGTTTCTACCTGGGCGAGCGGTTCCGGATGTGAGATGGACACCCGTCCGCGATCCCTGGACGCCGCGGTGACCGCGCCGGGTGCCGCGCGGTGGAGGCCCTGGCCCAGCCTGCTGGACCGGTACGTGGGCGCGGAGCTGCTGGCCGCGGTAGGGTTTGGCCTGGCGGTGTTCGGGGCCCTGCTGGTGGGTAACGAGTTCTTCTACCTGGGCCGCCTGCTCGTGGACCGCGGGGTGCCCGCGGGGGCCCTGCTGGAGCTGCTCGCCTACCGCACCCCGTACGTCCTGTTCTTCTGTGTGCCCATGGCCACCCTGCTGGGCACGATCCTGGCCTACGGACGCCTGCGGGAGGCCCGGGAGCTGGAGGCCATGCAGACCGGGGGCGTGAGCCTGGTGCGCATCGCCCTCCCCGCGGTGGTGCTGGGCGCAGCCGCCACCGTGGTCACCTTCTGGGTGGGTGAGGTGCTGGTTCCCGCGGCGGCCCAGCGGTACATCGACGTCCTGCCGCGGGTGGGAGCGTCGGCGGTGCGCAGCTCCGTCCGCCACGGAATCCTGTTCCGGGAGCGGACACCCGACGGCGCGGTGCTGGTGGTGGCCGCGGACCGGCTGGACCTGGAGGCCGGTACCCTCGAGGGCGTGACGGTCCAGGAGCAGCGGGACGGGCGGGTGGTGCGGGTGGTGGAGGCCGAGCGCGCCCGCTGGACCGAGCAGGGCTGGACCTTCGAGCGGGGCCGGATGGTGTCCGTGGAGGAGGGAGCTGTCCTGAGCGAGTTCCAGCGCATGCTCCTGCGCATCCCGAGGACGCCCGCGGAGATCGCCCCGCCGGCGCGCAGTTCGGGGGAGATGAGCACGGGGGAGATCCGGGCGGAGGTAGAGCGGCGCCGCAGGTCCGGGCAACCCACGCGCGGGCTCGAAGTGGACTGGCACGGGAAGTTCGCGCTGCCCGCCTCCGCCCTGGCCTTCTCCGTCCTCGGGGTGGGGCTGGCGGTGGCGCGGCGGGAGGCGGGCCGACGGGGCATGGGCTTCGGACTGGCGGTGGTGGCGATCCTCACGTACTACGTGCTCATCACCGCCACCACCCTGCTGGGGCAGGCGGGACGGATGCCGCCGTGGCTGGCCGCCTGGACACCCAACCTGCTGGCCACGGCCTGCGGCGCGTGGATGGTTTGGCGCCACCGGTAGCCTGCAGGGTTCGCGCGCTGCTGTGCAGGGCCGGAGGCTCCCGTTTCCGGCAAGGGTGGCCGTACCTCGCGGTGGTGGCCGCTACCTTAGTGCTGAACCTGGCTGGGTTGGGCGCCTCTCCCCTGTGGGACCAGGACGAGACCAAGTACGCGCAGGTGGCCCGGGAGATCCTGTGGACGGGCGACTGGCTGACCCTGCGCTGGAACGGTGACCCGTGGTTCGTCCACCCGCCCCTGTACTTCTGGCTGGTCGCGGCCACGGCGCGGGCCTTCGGCCTGACGGAGTTCACCGCGCGGGTGTGGTCCGCAGTCTTCGGCGCGGGTGCGGTGGCCCTCACCGCGCTGCTGGGCCGCGCGTGGTTCTCCCCCCGGGCGGGCTGGCTGGCCGGGTTGGTGCTCGCCACGACCCTGCAGTGGTTCGCGCAGTCCCGCCTGGCGGTGTTCGACAGCGTCCTGGTGTTCTGGATGCTGGGGGCGCTGCTGGGCTTCTGGGCCGGTTACCGGGGCAGGCGGGGCGGCTACCTGGCGGCGTTCGTCTGTGCGGGGCTGGGTACCCTGACCAAGGGTCCGGTGGCTGCGGTACTGCCTGGCCTTTCGGCCCTGGCGTACCTGACGTGGCGGGGCGAGCTCCGCAGGCTGCGGGAGGTCCCGTGGGCCGCGGGTCTGGCGCTGTACGGGCTCGTGGGCCTGAGCTGGTACGCGGCAGGTTACCTGCGGCACGGCACGCCGTTTTTGAGGTCGGTGCTGGGCTACTACACGGTACACCGCTTCGTGGGGGTGGTGGAGGACCAGGCGGGGCCGGTCTGGTCCGACGTCCCCGTCCTCCTGCTGGGGGGACTTC
>JBKBVM010000022.1:0-15819 GCA_046289555.1 bacterium | reverse complement strand
GCCCCCGTTCGCGTAGACTGGTCGTGGGGCCCGAGAGGGGCCGCCGCGGCGGGGTGGCCGAGTGGTTAGGCAGGGGTCTGCAAAACCCCGTACAGCGGTTCAATTCCGCTCCCCGCCTCTCCCGCCGCTCGGTAAGATGAGCGGCGCCCGGGCGCTTAGCTCAGGGGGAGAGCGCTTCCTTGACGCGGAAGAGGTCGGAGGTTCAAGTCCTCCAGCGCCCACCACGGGACCCCACGGGCTCGGGATGCCTCGCAGTGACGCTCCCTCCGTACGCCTGACCTTGCGGGGACGGAAGCTACGGTGGGTCTCCCCGGGCTCGCCTGGGTCGTCGCGGGCGACGGAGCGGCCGTCGCTCCGTTGAGCCGTGGCAGGACGGGGGCTATGATGGCCCCGTGAAGGTCCGGATCCGTCACCAGAGGCGCGAGGTGGAGCTGGCGGGCGTGCGGACCGTGCGGGAGCTTCTGGACCGCCTGCAGCTGAACCCCGAGACGGTGCTGGTGGTGCGGGGCTCGGAGCTGCTGACCCGGGACGCGCGCCTGGGGGAGGACGACGAGGTGGAGATCCGGCCGGTGGTCTCCGGAGGGTAGCGGTGCGTTGCGCGAAGTGCAAGGCCACGGCCCAGGTGGAGCTGCGCCGGCACCACACGGCCTTCTGCGGCCCGCACTTCCTGGAGTGGTTCGAAACCCAGGTGGAGCGGGCGGTCCGGCGCGAGCGCATGTTCGCGCCCCAGGATCGGGTGCTGGTGGCGGTCTCCGGCGGGAAGGACAGCCTCGTGCTGTGGGACGTGCTGCTGCGCCTCGGCTACCGGGCCAGCGGCCTGCACCTGAACCTGGGGATCGGCGAGTACTCCCAGCAGAGCCAGGAAAAGTGTGAAGCTTTCGCCCGCCAGCGGGGGGCGGAGCTCCTGGTGGTGGACATCCCGTCGGAGTACGGGGCGGGGGTGGAGGGGCTCGCGGAGCTGTCCGGCCGGGTGGCGTGCTCCGCGTGCGGGCTCAGCAAGCGGTACCTGTTCAACCGGGTGGCCCGGGAGCGCGGGTTTGACGTGGTGGCCACGGCCCACAACCTGGACGACGAGGCCGCGGTGCTGCTCGGCAACCTCATCGCGGGCAACGTGGACGCCCTGGTCCGCCAGGCGCCCGTCCTGGACAGCGGGCACCCGGGGCTGGTGAGGAAGGTGAAGCCCCTGTACCGGATCGCGGAGCGGGAGACCGCCGCGTACGCGGTGCTGCGGGGGATCGACTACGTCCTGGATGAGTGCCCCAACGGCGTGGGTGCGCGGTCCCTCCTCCTGAAGGAGGCCCTGAACCTCCTGGAACGGGACGCCCCAGGCACCAAGCAGAGCCTGTACTGGAACTTCCTGGAAAAGCTGCGGCCGCTGCTGCGCGCGGCCTCGGAGCCTGTGGCGCTGCGCAGCTGCCTGCACTGCGGCCAGCCGACCACCGCGGAGGTGTGTGCCTTCTGTCGGATGACGGAGCGCGTGGCCCACAAGCTGCGCTCCCGCGTGGTCGCCGCCGAGGAGGCACGCGGGGAGCCGGTGGGAGCCCGCGGCGGTCCTGGGCCTGACCCCGCATGAGGTCCGGCCCGTTCCAGGCCGGCGAAGTGGTGCTGTTGGTGGACCGCAAGGGCCGGCGGTACCTGCTGCGCCTGCAGCCCGGAAAAGTCCACGACCTGCGGGGCCGGTTGGAGCACGACGCGCTTTTGGGCCAGGAAGAAGGGGTCGTGGTGCGGAACAGCCACGGGGAGGTGTTCCTGGCCCTGCGGCCCACCCTGGCGGAGTACGTGCTGGAGATGCCCCGCCGCACCACGCCCATCTACCCCAAGGACCTGGCCGCCATCCTGGTGGCCGCGGACATCTACCCCGGCGCCCGGGTGGTGGAAGCGGGGACCGGATCCGGCGCCCTCACCCTGGCCCTGCTGCGCGCGGTGGGGTCCTCGGGTGTGGTGTTCACCTACGAGGTGCGGCCGGAGTTCCTGGACGCCGCCCGCCGCAACATCGAGCTCGTTGCGGGATCCGTGGAAAACCTGGTGGCCCGCGTCCACGACGTGTACGAGGGGATTCCGGACGCGCCCGCAGACCGGGTGGTGCTGGACGTGCCGGAGCCGTGGCGGGTGATCCCCCACGCGGCGACGGCGCTGCGCGCCGGCGGGATCTTCGCGGCGTACGTGCCCACCGTCCCTCAGGCCCACCAGACCGCGGAGGCCCTGCGGGCTTCCGGCGCCTTCGCCCTCGTGGAGACCACGGAGACCCTGGTGCGCCCGTGGAACCTCGCGGGGCAGAGCGTGCGACCCGCGCACCGCATGGTGGCGCACACCGGCTTCCTCACCACCGCACGCCGGGTCCAGCCCAGGAGCGGCGAGCGGCTGGCCCCGTTCCCGCCCGCATCGCCGTACGTTTGAGCCTGCAGGGCCGCCGGGAGGAGGACCTGGGTTCGGGATAGCCGAACTCAAACGTTGAAGCCGCGCGCGTGTACGGGTACACAGGAGGTACGCGCGAAACGAGAGGTGGTGCGGTGGCCGAACGGCTGGCCAAGGTGGGGCTGTGGGGGCTCGAGCACGCCTACCCCCACCAGCTGTAGCTCGTTACACCCGGGCTACGGACAGCGTGTACGTGGAGGGCCGCCGGATGGCGGAGGCGCTGTTTTGGGGACTACCTGGCCACCAACCTGTTCGTGCTCGGGGTGGCCTACCAGGCAGGAGCGATTCCCCTGAAAGCGTCCAGCATCGAGGCGGCCATCCGGATGAACGGCGTGCAGGTGGAGCAGAACCTGCAGGCGTTCCGGTACGGCCGGCTGTGGCTGCACGACCCCCAGCGGGTGCGGGAGCTGGTGGAGCCTCCGCGGCGGGGCTACGAGGAGGAGCGGGCGCGGTGGCTGCGGAGGCTCCGCGGCCCGCAGGCCCGGGAGTTCTGGCGGGGTCTCCAGCGCACGTTCCCGGGATACCGCAGGGTCCGGTTCCACCTGCACCCGCCGCTGCTGCGGGCTGTGGGGGTCCGGCGCAAGGTGGCCGCGGGGCCGTGGGTGCTGGGGCTGTTCCGGCTTCTGCGGGCCCTGCGGCGGCTCCGGGGAACGCCCCTGGATCCCTTCGGCTACCTCCGCGTGCGCCGCGAGGAGCGGGAGCTGGTGCGGTGGTACCGGGGGCTGGTGGAGCGCGCCCTGCAGGCCCTGCGGCCGGACACCTACGCGCAGGTGGTGGAGCTGGTGGCGGCGCCGGAGGGGATCCGGGGCTACGAGGACGTGAAGCGGCGACACGCGGCCAGGACCGTGGCGCGGGCGGAGGAGTCCCTGGCTCGACTGCTCGGCGCGGTGTACCCGGAACCCGCAGCCATGCGCTCCTGAGGGGAGGGTAGGGGCGTGAGGGCGCCGGTCTGCGGGCCATGTCCCCGGCAAGTGCGAGGGGAGCGGTCGCGCGGGTCAACGTCTTCGAGGGGCAGTAGGGCTACACGAACCGCACAGACAGCGGCGGAAAGCCGGCCATCTCCAGGGTGACCACGTCACCCGGACCGACCGCCACCGCGCGGCCCAAAGAGCCCGACAGCACCACATCGCCCTCCTCCAGGCCCTCCCCGAACTCCGCCAGTTTGTTCGCCAGCCACGCCACCGCGCGCGCGGGGTGGCCCAGGGCCGCCGCACCGACCCCCTCCGTGGCGGGCTGGCCGTTGTGGCTCAGCACCATGCCTAGCAGGCGGAGATCCTCGTGGCGGGCGCGGGACGACCACGGACCCAGCACGAACCCGCCGAAGGAGGCGTTGTCCGCGACGGTGTCCGTGATCCGGATGCGCCAGTCGGCGATGCGGGAGTCGATGATCTCGATCCCGCACGTGACCGCATCCGTGGCGGCGAGAACGTCCTGGACCGTCACGTGCGGTCCGCGGAGCGGGCGGCCCAGCAGGAAGGCGATCTCCCCCTCCACCCGCGGTTGTAGGAAGGTGGAAAAACCCACCTCCGCACGGCCGCCGGTCTGGGGGACGTGGCGGGACGCCCACAGACAGCCGTAGTCGGGTTCCCTCACCCCCAGCTGCGCCTGCATGGCGGCGCTGGTGAGTCCGATCTTGCGGCCCGCCAGCTGTTCGCCGGCCTGCCGCCGCAGGGTGTTCCACCGCTGCTGCACCGCGTAGGCCTGCGCCACGTCCACCAGCCCCTCCTCGCTGAGGGGCGGGATGGGCCGGCGGGAACGCAGGGCCTCCTCCAGACGCTCCGCCAGCCGGTCTGGGTCTAGCGGTTGCTGAGGCATACCGTCTTGGCCTCCGTGTAGAACTCCAGGCTGTACTGCGCGCCCTCCCGGCCGATCCCGCTGGACTTCATGCCCCCGAAGGGCACCCGCAGGTCCCGCACGAAGAAGTCGTTCACCCACACGGTGCCGACCTCCAGGGCGTTGGCCACGCGGACCGCCCGGCCCACGTCTTTGGTCTGGACCACCGCGGACAGGCCGTAGGTCACCCCGTTGGCCACTTCGATGGCCTCCTCCTCGGTGTCGAAGGGCAGGACCGTGACCACCGGGCCGAACACCTCTTCCTGGCAGATGCGGTCGGTGTGGCGCACGCCCGTGATCACCGTCGCGTTCAGGAAGTTGCCGCGGTCGAAGGGGGCCGGAAGCTGAGGTCGGTCGCCGCCCAGGAGCACCTGGGCGCCCTGGGCCCGGGCCTCCTCCACGTAGCCCATCACCCGTTCCAGGTGCTCGGGGGCGATGAGGGCGCCGAGGGTCGTCTCCGGACTCATGGGGTCCCCGGGACGCAGGCGCTCGCAGGCCGCCACGAAGCGCTGGAGGAAGGTGTCGAAGATCGCCCGCTGCACCATCAGGCGCGGCCCCGCCAGGCAGAACTCGCCCTGGTTGAAGAACGCCGCGCGGACGCTCACCTCCACCGCCCGGTCCAGGTCCACGTCCTCGAACACGATGTTCGGCCCCTTGCCACCCAGCTCGAAACTCAGCCGCTTCAGGGTCGGGGCCGCGGCCGCCATGATGGTCTTGCCCGTGGTGGTCTCGCCCGTGAAGGAGATGAGGCGCACCAGGGGGTGCTTGGTGAGGAACTCGCCCGCGGAGCTGGGGCCGAACCCGTGCACCACGTTGAACACCCCGGGGGGCAGGCCCACCCGGTGGGCGATCTGCGCCAGCTTCCACGCCCCGATGGGGGTGTACTCCGCGGGCTTGAGCACCACGGTGTTCCCGAAGGCCAGCGCGGGGCCGATCTTCCACGTCCCCAGGAGCAGCGGCACGTTCCAGGGAGTGATGAGGGCAGCGACGCCCACGGGCATGCGCTGGACGTAGTTCACGTAGCCGTTGTCCATCAGGAACGCCTCGCTGCCGTGGGTGGCGGCGAAGTCCGCGAAGAACTCGATGTTGTTGGCTACCCGGGCGATGTAGACCTGCGGGTTGTTTTCGCGGATCGGACGGCCCACGTCCCACGTCTCCACCCGGGCCAGCTCCTCCGCCTCCTCCCGGATGGCCCGGGCAAAGGCGTGGAGGATCTTCCGGCGCTCGGCCACCGGGGTACGGCTCCAGGAGGCGAAGGCCCGGTGGGCCGCCTGTACCGCGGCGTCCACCTCGTCCGGCCCCGCCTCCGGTGCGGTGCCGATCACCTCGTTGGTGGCGGGGTAGAACACCTCGAAGCGATTCCGTCCCTTCCGGAACTCCCCGCCGATGTAGTGCTCCACCTCGAAGCGCGGCCTGTCCACGAGCTCCGACCTCCTTTACGGCTCGAACCGCAACAGCAACACCCCCGCCCCGCTCCAGACCTCCAGCGTCCCCGGTTCCGCGGGGACCGCGGGTGCGGGCGAACCCAAGAACACCACCTGGCCGGCCCGCAGCCCGCCGACCCGGTCCGCCAGCCACGCCACCCGAGCGCCCAGGTCCCCCAGAGCTTCGGTGGGGCCCTCGGAACGCAGGGCGCCGTTCAGGAACAGCCGCAGCTGCACAGGCACGTCCGTCTCCGACAGGAGCACCGGACCCAGGGCGAAGGCCCCGCCGCTGGCGTTGTCCGCCACCACCTCGGGCGCGGTGAAGCGGTAGTCCTGCCAGACGCTGTCCAGCACGTCCAGGGCCAGGAAGAAGCCCCCGAAGGCGGCCCGGGCGCGGCTCGGCACGGTGCCCGCGGGCACGTCCGCCCGCAGGACCACCGCCAGCTCAGGTTCCACCCGGGGCTGGAGGAACCTGCCGAGGGACACCGAGGGACCGAGGAGCATGTCCGCGTACACGCGGCCGTAGATGGGCTCGTGGACTCCCATCTGCCGCTGCTTGGCTTCGCTCAACAGGCCCAGCTTGAAACCCCGAAGCACCCGGCCTGAGCCCAGGGCTGCCTGCACCCGGTAGGCGGCTTCCAAGGTCACAGGGGCTCCCCCGCTGGGCACCGGGGTGCGGGCCGCCCGCGCGGACCGGATCCGGTCCAACAGCTCCTGCTCGCTCGCGGTCAGGACCATGGAAGTCCTCCGTGGGCCGTGTGGACCCGCAGCCGGTTCAGGACGCCACCGCGGCCTTCTTCTGGCGGACCAGGTCCAGCGCCACGTCCAGGATCCAGTCCTCCTGTCCCGCCACCGCCTTCCGCCGTCCCAGCTCCACCAGGATCTCCCGCGGGTCCAGGCCCAGCCGCTCCCCGATACGGCGTGCGTGCAGGAGGAACGTTGAGTACGTCCCCGCGTAGCCGATGGTCACCGCGTCCCGGTCCGGCATGGGCTGGAACGGCATCATGGGCGCCAGGACGAACTCCGCGGCGTCCATCAGCTTGAACACGTCCAGCCCGGGGTTCAGCCCCGCCTTGTCGAGGACCGCAGCCAGGACCTCCGTGGCGGCGTTGCCCGCGCCGGCCCCGCAGCCCCGCAGGGACCCGTCCAGCTGGTCCGCCCCCGCCTCGAGAGCCGCCAGGCAGTTGCCGATGGCCACGCCCAGGTTGTTGTGGGCGTGGAAGCCCACCTGGATCCCCAGCGCCTGCTTGAGCGCCCGCACCGCGGCCGCAGCTTGCCACGGCAGCATGGCGCCCGCGGAGTCGGTGACGTACACGCAGTCCGCGCCGTACGACTCCATCAGCAGCGCCTGCTCTGCCAGCTGCTCGGGCGGGATCATGTGGGCCATCATGAGGAGGCCCACCGCCTCCATCCCCAGCTCCTTGGCCAGCCCGAAGTGCTGCTCGGAGATGTCCGCCTCCGTGCACTGGGTGGCGATGCGGGCCACCGTGGCCCCCCTCCGGACCGCCTCCCGCAGCTCCTTGCGGGTTCCGATCCCGGGGATCAGCAGGATGGCGATCCGGGCCCGCCGGGCGGTGGAGGCCGCCTCCTCCACCAGATCCAGGTCCGGGACCCGCGAGAAGCCGTACTGGATGGACGAGCCCGCCAGCCCGTCACCGTGGGTGACCTCGATGACGGGCACTCCGGCGTCGTCCAGGGCCGCCACCACGGCTCGCACCTGTTCCCGGGTGAACTGGTGTCGGAAGGCGTGGGACCCGTCCCGCAGGGTGGTGTCGGTGATCCGGGGAGGCCTCATGCCACCGCCCCCGCCAGCATGTGCTGGGCGATCAACTCCCCCACCCGCCGGGCCGCCGCGGTCATGATGTCCAGGTTGCCCGCGTAGGTGGGCAGGTAGTCGCCCGCGCCCTGGATCTCCAGCAGCATGGCCACCACCGTCCGCTCGCCCCAGGGGGTGTCCCGGCGGTCGAAGTGGGGGCCGTTCTTCAGCCGGTAACCCGGCACGTACCGCTGGACCTCCGCCACCATGCGCTCCACCGACTCCCGGATACGGTCGGGGTCCACGTCGTCGTCCTCCGGGATGCAGTAGATGGTGTTGCGCATGATGATGGGCGGTTCCGCGGGGTTCAGGACGATGATGGCCTTCCCCATGGCGGCGCCGCCGATGACCTCCAGGCCCCGGGCGGTGGTGGAGGTGAACTCGTCGATGTTCTGGCGGGTGCCGGGGCCCGCGGACCGGCTGGCCACCGTGGACACGATCTCCGCGTAGCGCACCGGGCTGACCCGGTTGACCGCGTGCACCAGCGGGATGGTGGCCTGCCCCCCGCACGTGATGAGGTTCACGTTGGGCACGCCCAGGTGCTCGCCCAGGTTCACCGGCGGCACCACGTACGGCCCCACCGCCGCGGGGGTGAGGTCCACCGCCACCTTCCCGGCCTCCCGCAGGAGCTTGGCGTGGCGGACGTGGGACTTGGCGCTGGTGGCGTCGAACACGATGCGGATGTCCGGGTCCTCCAGGATCGCCTGGACCCCGTCCAGACTCGTCCGCAGCCCGAGCGCCCGGGCGCGGGCCAGCCCCTCCGACTGCGGGTCGATGCCCGCCACCAGGACGAGCTCCATGGGCCCCGGGTTCTTGAGGATCTTGTACATGAGGTCGGTCCCGATGTTGCCGGAACCGAGGATGGCCACCTTGACTTTCCCGTTTCGGCTCATGCTCCCACCCTCTCCCGGTTTTTCGCGCCTACTCGTTGACCACGGTCACCGGTGCGAACAGCTCGTCCACGGGGCGCGGACGGTCCACGAAGCCCTGCTCCACCACGGGTTCCCCCTTGTGGTGAGCCTTCAGCCCGATTATGGGCATCCCTCCGGAAGCCGGGAAGGGGTCTGTTCAACCATCGCGAACGAGTGCAAAACAGCTGAGCAGGGGCCTTGTTGCTTTCCCAGGCGAGGACACCACAAGTTCTTCAAACCCAGCGACTCGCCGCAGGAACTGCTGCAGGCCCGCGACGCGATTACCTGGTGGGCCTGGCTCACCTACGGGTTCATGAGCCGCACCCCGGACTACAAGGCGTCCTTCATGGCTACCCTGGGGGCGGCGCCGGAATTCTACGAGCCGTTTACGGACCACGCGGCCCGCGGGTACCGGGAGTACGCGTCCCGGGTGCTGTTCCTGAACGCGGATGGTGCGGGAGACGGACGGCGGGATCGTGGTCAGCGGGGCCAAGATGCTGGCCACCGCCTCGGCCCTGACCCACGCCACCTTCGTGGCGCAGAACAGCGCGAGCGCGGCCATGCTGGAGAAGGGCAAAGCGGAGGACTACGCCCTGGTGTTCATCGCGCCCATGGACACCAAGGGTCAGAAGCTCATCAGCCGCCCCTCCTACGAGCTGCGGGCCGAAAGCCCCTTCGACCATCCGCTGTCGAGCCGCTTCGACGAGAACGACGCGGTGGTGATCTACGACAACGCGTTCACGGCCAACGGCACGGACGGCTTCCGGGGGGTGCAGGCGCAGCTGGGGGAGGTGATCGGGTGGCGGAACCTGGTGTGGGCCATGACGTCTGCCATGGGTGTGGGATCGACCGACGGAAGCTCAAGGGTGACGGAGCTCCAGATCCGCCAGGAGGTGTTCGCGGCCTGCCAGGTGCTGGCGGGCTGCACGCCGTGGCGCAGACGGGGGAGTTCGTCCTGGTCCCCGGGATCTACCCGCCGAGCAAGGACGCGGACAAGCTGCGGGTGGTGCTGATGGAGGACCTGGACGAGCAGGAGTTCAGGAAGGCGCGGGACGAGCTGGGGCCGCTGTTCCGGAGGAGGTAGGGGATGCTGCTGGCCTTCCTCACCCTGTACCCCATCGCCATGCTGTTCTACGGCAGCGGCTGGAGCCCTACGTGCCGGAGGAGTGAAGGAACGCGGCCTACTGGGCTGGGGCGGACCGCCGGCGCTGGAGCTCCTCGTAGGCGGTGTAGCCCAGCCGGCTGGACACCTCCCGGCAGGCGGCCACGATGGCCCTGCGCAGCTCGTCCTTCTGCCGGTGGAAGCGGTACGCGGGCACCGACAGGCTCATGGCGGCCACCACCTCGCCCCGGTGGTCACGGATGGGGGCCGCCACGCAGCACAGCTCCAGGACCGCTTCCTCGATGTCCAGGGCGTAGCCGCGCAGCCGGACCTGCTCCAACTCGGCCCGCAGCTGCCGGAGGTCGGTGATGGTGTTGGGCGTGAGCGCGGGCAGCCCCGTGCGGCTCAGCAACGCCTCCACCTCGGGCCACGGACGCGCCGCCAGCAACACCTTGCCCACCGCGCTGCAGTGCGCGGGCAGCTCCACGCCCACGCCCGTGACGGAGACCTGGACCGCCCGGGTACCCTGGAGTTTGTCCACGTACAGCACCCGGTCACCCTCCATGGTGGCCAGGTGCACCGTCTCCCCGAACCGCGAGACGAGCTCCTCCATCACGGGCCGGGCCTCCACCCGGTACTGGGTGGTCGCCAGGAGGGTGCTGGACAGGGCCAGGATGCGCCAGCCCAGCCGGTACCGGCGGTCCGCGGTGCGGCGCAGCAGGCCGATCTCGCACATGGTGCACAGCAGCGCGTGGGCGGTGGACTTGGGGATCCCCAGGAGCGAGGCCACCTCGCTCACGCTGCGTTCGGGATGGTCCGTCCCGAACAGCTCGAGCACCTGCCCCACCCGCTGGACCGTGCTGAGCATCCCACCGCATTTTAGGCACCCGCGCCCCGAGGGGAAAGGGGATGTTCTGATATCGTGAACAAAAGTTCCGGATAGCAGAACCAAGCCCTTGCTTGCACGGGCATGGCGCCGGATTCTAGTACCGGTCCACCGGGGGGTCACGTGCGTCCGAACAGTTGCAGGGGTTAGCTGGAGATCCGCTAGGAGGTGGGCGATGGCGGAAGGGTTGCCCGAGCGAGGGATGTCGGGGGAGGAGCTTGAGCGGCTGCGGTCCGTCTACGTGGACCTGGTGGGGTTCGTCCCACCGAGGATCCAGGCCCGGACGGAGCTGCTGAGCCGTCTGGACCCGGAGGGCCTGCGGATCCAGGAGGAGATGCGCCGGCACTTCATGTACCCGAAGTGTTTCGACACCAAGACCGCCCAGCTGATGCTGTTCGGGATGCTCCTGATGAACCTGCAGGACGCCGCGAAGCTGCACGCCATCGCCGCGCGCCGCGCGGGGGCCACGTGGGAGGAACTGAGCGCGGTGGTGGGGCTGGCGTTCCTGTTCCGGGGGCTCTCGGCCGCCAACTACGGGTTCCAGATCCTGCAGGAGCTGGCGCAGGCCGAGACGGCGCCGGTGGAGACGGCGCAGAGGAGGTGACGGAGGATGGCAGAGCCGCTGGTAGTCCAGCTGGCCCACGTGGAGATCGTGAGCCCGAAGCCCGATCAGACCCTGTGGTTCTTCCACGACCTCCTGGGGCTGGAGGAGACGACCCGTCAGGGGCAGTCGGTGTACCTGCGGGCGTACGAGGACTGGTACCACCACACCCTGAAGATCACGGAGGGCCCGGAGGCCGGGCTCGGGCACATCGCGTGGAGGGCCGCGTCGGAACAGGCCCTGGAGGCGCTGGCGGAGCGGCTGGAGCGGGCGGGCCTGGGCCGGGGTTGGAGTGACGGAGACCTGGGCCACGGCCGCGCGTACCGCTTCGTGACCCCTGAGGGCCACCCCATGGAGGTGCTGTGGGAGGTGGAGTACTACCAGGCTCAGGAAGCCCTGCGCACGGCCCTGCGGAACCGGCCGCAGAAGCGGCCCCTGCGCGGGGTCCCGGTCCGCCGGATCGACCACGTGAACATCATGGTCCAGACCGTGGGCCCCGTGCGGGAATTTTTGGTGGACCTCCTGGGGTTCCGCGTGCGGGAACAGAAGATCGGCAGGGACGGCGAGGAGGTGGGGGCCTGGCTGAGCGTGAGCCCCCTCGTGCACGAGATCGCGGTGATGCGGGACGCCACCGGCAGCCGCGGCCGCTTCCACCACGTGGCGTACTGGTACGGGTACCCGCAGCACCTCCTGGACGCCGCGGACGTGATGGTGGACTACGGGGTCCGGATCGAGGCGGGCCCGGGCAAGCACGGGACCACGCAGGCGTACTTCATGTACGTGTTCGAGCCGGGCGGAGTACGCGTAGAGCTGTTCGGGGACACCGGCTACCTCATCTTCGACCCCACGTGGAAGACGGTGGTGTGGGACGTGTCCAACGAGAGCGACCTGGAGCGCAGCAGCATCTGGTTCGGAGGCCGGCTGCCGGAGACCTTCTACACCTACGGGGTCCCCTCGGTGGGATGGGAAGCGGTGGGATTACGGCGGTAGGGAGGTGAGGGAGCTGCCCACCACCCAGGTGGCCATCGTGGGGGCGGGCCCCGCGGGCCTGCTGCTGAGCCACCTCCTGCACCAAGCGGGCATCCGCAGCGTGGTGCTGGAGTCCCGCAGCCGGGCCTACGTGGAGCAGCGGGTGCGGGCGGGGGTGCTGGAGGACGGCACCCGCCAGATCCTCGTTCGGGCCGGCGTCGGCGGGCGCATGGAGCGGCAGGGCCTCGTGCACGAGGGAGTCAACTTCGCCTTCGAGGGCTCCCTGCTGCACTTCGACTTTCCGGCCCTCACCGGCGGGCACACCATCATCGTGTACGGGCAGCAGGAGGTGGTGAAGGACCTCATCCGCGCCCGGTTGGAAGCGGGCGGCGACTTGCGGTTCGAGGCGGAGGCGGTGCGGCTGGAGGACCTGCACACGCGGCCCAAGGTGTTCTACCGCGGCGCGGACGGGTCCGAGGAGTGTCTGGAGGCGGACTTCGTGGCGGGCTGCGACGGCTCCCACGGCATCTGCCGGTCTGCGATCCCGGACTCCGTGCGCCGGGTGCACCAGCGGGCGTACCCCTTTGCGTGGCTCGGGATCCTGGCCGAAGCTCCCCCCGCCTCCCACGAGCTCATCTACGTGAACCACCCTCGGGGGTTCGCACTGTTCAGCATGCGGTCCCCGCGGCTCTCGCGGAACTACGTGCAGGTCCGGGCCGACGAGCCGCTGGAGGACTGGCCGGACGATCGCATCTGGGAGGAGCTGCAGCGGCGCCTGGACCGGGCCGCCCGGCTCAGCCCCGGTCCCGTGCTGGAGAAGAGTCTGGCTCCGCTGCGCAGCCTGGTGGTGGAGCCCATGCAGCACGGCCGGCTGTTCCTCGCCGGGGACGCCGCCCACGTGGTCCCCCCTACAGGAGCGAAGGGGCTGAACCTAGCGGTGTGCGACGTGGTGGTGCTGGGCCGTGCCCTCGTGGACTACTACCGGCACGGGGAGGAGGCCGGCCTGCGCAGCTATACGGAGCGCTGTCTGGAGCACGTGTGGCAGGCGGAGCACTTCTCCTGGTGGATGACGCAGCTGCTCCACCGCCTCGACGACCCCTTCGAGGAGGGGATGCAGCGGGCCCAGCTGCGGGCCCTGCGGCGCAGCGAGGCGGCCCGCCGGTACCTGGCGGAGAACTACACGGGGGTGCACACGAGCCTGCGGTACGCGGACTGGGTCCCGCTGTCCTGAGAACACCAGCCGCCACCAGGCCCCGGGAGCTGCCGCTCACGCCTCCCGTTCCACCGCCACCGCCACCGCCTCGCCGCCGCCCAGGCAGATGGCAGCCACGCCCCGGCGGGCGTGGCGCTGCTGCATGGCGTACAGCAGGGTGGTGAGGATGCGCGCGCCCGAGGCCCCGATGGGGTGCCCCAGCGCCACCGCTCCCCCGTGCACGTTCACGGGGTCCAGGGGGAGTCCCAGCTTCCGGCACACACCCAGCACCACGGCGGCGAACGCCTCGTTCACTTCGTAAAGGTCCACGTCCTCCTTGCGCCACCCCACGCGCTCCAGCAGCCGCTCGATGGCCGCCGCGGGCGCGATGGTGAACCACTCGGGTGCCGTGGCGGCCTGCGCGTAGCCCACCACCCGGGCGAGGGGTTGGACGCCCACGCGGTCTGCCACCGACCGCTCCGCCACCACCAGGGCTGCGGCGCCGTCGCTGATGCTGCTGGCGTTGGCCGCGGTGACGGTGCCGTTCGGCTCGAAGGCGGGCTTGAGGGTGGGGATCCGGTCGAACTGCACCCGGCGCGGTTCCTCGTCCTCCTCGACCCGCTTCCCGTCCGACTCCACGGGGATCGTCTCGGGCCTGAACCAGCCCGCGTCCAGCGCCTGCAGGGCCAGGCGGTAGGACCGCTCCGCGTACGCGTCCTGTTCGTCCCGGCTGATCCGGTACTCCGCGGCCAGCAGCTCCGCACACGACCCCATGTGGCAGTCGCGGTAGGGGTCCCACAGTCCGTCCAGGATCATGGAGTCCTGGACCTCGCCGTGCCCGAGCCGGTACCCGGTGCGCGCCCGGGGCAGCAGGTACGGCGCCCGGCTCATGTTCTCCATGCCGCCCGCCACGTACACCCGCCCGTCGCCCGCGCGGACCGCCTGAGCCGCCAGCACCACGGCCTTGAGGCCGGACCCGCACATCTTGTTCACCGTCACCGCACCCACGGAGTCGGGCAGCCCCGCGTACCGCGCCGCCTGGCGCGCGGGTGCCTGGCCCAGCCCCGCGGACAGGATGTTGCCGAGGATGACCTCGTCCACCTCCTCCGGACGCACTCCGGCCCGCCGCACCGCCTCCCGCACCACCACCGCTCCCAGACGGGGCGCGGGGACGTCCGCAAGTCCCCCCAGGAACCTGCCGATGGGGGTTCGCACCGCGCTCAGGATCACCGCCTCCGGCATCGTCCACCTCCTCCGCACGCCGTCCCGCCGCCCTCATTCTACGCCCCCGGGCTGTGCGCGCGGTTTCCCAACCCCCGCGGACGTCTGCTATCCTGGCGGCGATCGCAGGAAGGAGGCTGGCGTTGCGCGACGAGTTTCCGCGGACCGCAAACGGGCACCTGTGCGTGGGCGGCTGCGACGCCCTGGAACTGGCCCGGACGTTCGGCACGCCGCTGCACGTCCTGGACGGCGGCCGGCTTCGGGCGAACCTCCGGGCGTACCGGGAGGCGTTCGGCCGGCACGCGCCCGGAGGCCAGCCCGTGTTCGCGTCCAAGGCCCTGTGCGTGCTGGCCACCTGCCAGCTGGCGCACCGGGAGGGGTTCTGGGTGGACGTGGCTTCGGGCGGGGAGCTGCACACCGCCCTCCGGGCAGGGGTGCCCGCGGCCCACCTGGTGTTCCACGGCAACTACAAAACGGAGGAAGAACTGCGCTACGCCCTCGAGGTGGGCGTGGGCCGGGTGGCGGTGGACAACTTCTTCGAGCTGGACCTGCTGGACCGCCTGGCTCGGCAGAGCGGGCGGGTGGCCGACGTGTGGCTGCGGGTCACACCGGGAATCGAGCCCCACACCCACCGGGCCATCCAGACGGGGGGGGTCGACACCAAGTTCGGGTTCGGAATCCCCGGCGGCGCCGCCCTGCGGGCCACCCGGGAGGCCCTGGAGAGGCCGGGCGTGCGGCTGCGGGGGTTTCACAGCCACATCGGCTCCCAGATCCTGGACCTGGAGCCCTTCCGACGCAACGCGGAGCTGGTGGTGGCCTTCGCCGCGCAGGTACGGTCCGAACTGGGCTACGTGGCGGAGGAGCTGAACCTCGGGGGAGGGCTCGGCATCCGCTACCTGTCCTCGGACCGCCCGCCCTCCATCGAGGCGTACGTGGCCGCGGTGGCGGAAGCCTTGGACAGCTCGTGCCGCGCCGCGGGCTACCCCACGCCCCGGCTGTTCCTGGAACCGGGCCGCTCCGTGGTGGGTCCCGCGGGGGTGACCCTGTACACCGTGGGGCCGGTGAAGGAGGTGGATGGCGTGCGCACGTACGTGGCGGTGGACGGCGGGATGTACGAGAACCCGCGTCCGGCGCTCTACGGCGCCCGGTACGAGGCGGTGGTGGCGGACCGGCCCGACGCCCCTCCCGAGCAGGTGGTGGCGCTGGCCGGGCGGTGCTGCGAATCCGGCGACGTCCTGGTGTGGGAAGCGCACCTCCCCGCGGTGCGGCCGGGGGACGTGGTGGCCGTGTTCTCCACCGGGGCGTACACGTACTCCATGGCCAGCAACTACAACCGGTTCCCGCGTCCCGCGGTGGTCCTGGCGGAGGAGGGACGGGCCGCCGTGGTGGTCCGGAGAGAGCGCTACGAGGACCTGGTCCGGCTGGACGTCCCGCTGTCCGCGGAGGTCT
>JBKBVM010000229.1:0-2462 GCA_046289555.1 bacterium | reverse complement strand
TGTCTTTCGAGGGCGTGGAGAGCGAGTCTCTGCTCCTGGCTCTGGATCTCCGGGGCCTGGCGGCCAGCAGCGGGTCCGCGTGCACTGCGGGAAGCCTGGAACCGTCCCACGTGCTGCGTGCCATGGGGCTGCCGCCGGAACGGGCCGCAGGTGCCCTGCGGCTCACCCTGGGCCGCTGGACCACGGAGGCGGAGGTGGACGCGGCGGTGGAGTGGGTCCGGGAGGCGGTGGCGGAGTTGCGCCGGGCCTCGCCCACGGGGCGGCGGGCCCGCAGCGCCACCCACAGTTGAAGTGTCGGCCAGCCTCTGCAATCATGGACGCGTGGCCGGGCTCGCGGCGGGCCAGGAAGTCCGTGCGCGGCTCGGTCTTTGTGTGGCCCGGCGCACGGGCCGGAGGTGAGGATGGCTCAGTACGTGCCGATCCTGGTGCACTTCGCCGCCTCCCTGGCGCTGGTCCTCGGACTGTTGGGCCTGCACGTGCTGCTGGGCGGGCGGCGGCCCCACCCGGACAAGCTGATGCCCTACGAATCCGGGGTCTGGCCGGTCGGCTCGGCCCGCGAGCGGGTCCCGGTCCGCTACTACCTGGTGGCCATGCTGTTCATCCTGTTCGACGTGGAGGCGGTGTTTCTGTACCCGTGGGCGGTGCTGTTCCGCCAGCTCGGCTGGCTGGGCCTGTGGGAGATCCTGGTGTTCGTAGGCGTACTGCTGCTGGGCTACGTGTACGCCTGGCGCAGGGGGGCGTTCCAATGGCAGCCATGACGCGGGAGGACCGCGCGAAGGACGAGCTGGCCGGGCTGGAGCGGAACGTGCTCACCACCACGGTGGAGCGCATGCTGGCCTGGGCCCGGAGCTCCTCGGTGTGGCCGGTCCAGTTCGGGCTGGCCTGCTGCGCCATCGAGATGATCGCCACCACCACCTCCAAGTTCGACATCGCCCGGTTCGGGATGGAGGCGTTCCGCGCCTCCCCCCGCCAGTCGGACCTGATGATCGTCGCGGGACGGGTCAGCCAGAAGATGGCGCCCGTGCTGCGGCACATCTACGATCAGATGCTGGAGCCCAAGTGGGTCCTGTCCATGGGAGACTGCGCCTCCTGCGGAGGCGTGTACAACAACTACGCCCTGGTGCAGGGGGTGGACAAGATCGTGCCCGTGGACGTGTACGTGGCGGGCTGCCCCCCGCGGCCGGAGGCGCTGCTGTACGGCCTCATGAAGTTGCAGGAGAAGATCCGCGAGCGGGCGCGTCAGGGAGGGAGCCGGTGACCCCGTCCCTAAGCCCGGTCCAGGAGTTCCTGGTGGAGCGGCTGGGGGAGGCGGTGGTGGAGACCCACGCCTTCCGCGGGGACACGACCGTGGTGGTGGCTCGGGAGCGGGTGGTGGACGCCCTGCGGGAGGTCCGCGACGAGCCCTGGCGGTTCGAGGTCCTCGTGGACTTAACCGCGTGGGATCGTTACCCGGCCGAGCCGCGGTTCGAGGTGGTCTACCACCTGCTGAGCCTGAAGCGGCGCGAGCGGCTGCGGATCAAGACCCGGGTGCCAGGCCACGACCCCACGGTCCCCAGCGCGGTTTCGGTGTTCGCGGGGGCCAACTGGTTCGAGCGGGAAGTCTGGGACCTGTTCGGGATCCGGTTTGAGGGACACCCCAACCTGACCCGCATCCTGATGCCCGACGACTGGGAGGGCCACCCGCTGCGCCGCGACTTCCCCCTGACGGAGGAGCCCGTGGAGTTCCACGGCCACGTGCCGAAGGTTCCGAGCCAGATCGTGCCCCGCGCCGGGCCGGCGCGGGAAGACCCGTAGGACGGAGAGGCCCGTGACGCTGGCGCGGGAGACCCTCACCATCAACATGGGACCCCAGCACCCCAGTACCCACGGGGTTCTGCGGCTCGTGCTGGAGCTGGAGGGCGAGGTCATCGTCAACTGCCAGCCGGTGATCGGCTACCTCCACACGGGCATCGAGAAGGAGATGGAGAACCGCACGTACCACCAGAACATCGCCCTGGTGGACCGCATCGAGTACCTGTCCAGCTACCACGAGGAGCTGGCGTACTGCATGGCGGTGGAGAGGCTGCTGGGAGTGGAGGTCCCCAAGCGGGCCCAGTACATCCGGGTCATCCTGTGCGAGCTGAACCGCATCGCCAGCCACTTGGTGTGGCTGGGGACCACGGGGATCGACCTGAACGTGAGCAGCCTGCTCATGTACTGTTTCCGGGACCGGGAGCGGATCCTGGAGCTGTCGGAGATGGTCTCCGGCCAGCGGATGATGCCCGGTTACTTCCGCATCGGGGGGGTAGCCGCGGACCTGCCCGAGGAGTTCTACCCTGCAGTACGCGGGTTCCTGGAGGAATTCCCCCGGCGCCTGGACGAGTATGAGGCGATGCTGACCGACAACCTTATCTGGCGACGCCGCCATGAGGGCGTGGCGGTGCTGAGTCGGGAGGACGCCCTGGCCTACGGGGTGACCGGCC
>JBKBVM010000228.1:0-2471 GCA_046289555.1 bacterium | reverse complement strand
CCAGGACCTCCGGATTGGCCTGGTAGGCCTCCCAGAGCCGGCGCTCCACCGCCCCGAGCTCCGCGGCCACCTGCGCCAGCCGCAGGTCCAGCCGGTGTACCTCCTCCTGTGCGGCCTGGCAGGTCTGGCGGGCGGAGGCGAGGCGAGGCTCCAGCTCCGCCGCGGACTGCTCTTCCCTGCCGCGGGCGGTGGCCGCCTGGTCGGCCCGCGCTCGGAGTTCGTCCAGGCGCTGGCGGGCCCGCGCGGCCCGCTCTGCCGCCCGCTCCGCCAGCTCCCGGCACTGCCGGAGCTCAGCTTCACGGGTCTCCAGTTCCGCGTGCAACCGCGCCTGCCGGCCCTCCAGCAGAGCCTCTTCCCGCTCCAGGTCCGCTAGCCGCGCCCTCGCGGCCTGGTTGTGGGCCTGAAGCTCCGCGTGCCGCACGCGCAGGGCGGCCACCTCTGCCGCGGCGGCCTGTACAGCGGCCTCCGCTTCCTGCTGGCGCCGGCGTGCCGCCTCCAGCCTCCCACGGGCCTCTCCCAGCTCCGCAGCCAAGCGGTCCAGGTCCGCAGCCCACCGGCCCTCCTCCTCCCGGGCCTCCTGCAGCTGCTGGTGGACCTGGCACAGTTCCGCCCGCACCTGCTCCTCCAGACCCGGCAGGCCCGCCTGTCTGGCCTCTGCCCGCGCCAGCTCCTCTCGCACCCGGTGCAGGTGAGCCTGAAGCCGCTCAACCCGCTCCTGCTCGCCCGCGAGCCAGATTTCCGCGGCCTCCCGCTCCGCGTCCAGCCCGCGCGCCTGCTCTTTCAGGTCCTCCTCGGCGCGGTCCAGGTCGACCAGGGACTGCCGCAGCGCGGCGATCTCCTGTACCCGCGCCAGCGGGGTCGAAGAACCGTTGCGGCGCACCACCAGCAGGCCGTCGCCCGTGAGGACCTCCCCCGCAAGGGTGACCAGCCGGCCGCGCCACCCGGAAGACCAGACCTGCAAAGCCGCTTCCAGATCCCGCACCACCAGGGTGCCCTGCAGGCCAGCCCTCACCGAACGCTCCACCAGGGGCGGGCAGCGGACCAGGTCCCGCGCCCACCCCACGACCCCCTCTACCCCGACCGGCGCGGGCAGCTCAGGACCGGCGTCGCAGGCAACCTCCGTCACGAGGAAGGAGGCACTGTCCGCGTCCAGTTCCTCCAGGACCCTGCGGGCCGCTCCCCACGAGTCCACCACCAGCGCAAAGAGCCGGTCCGCGAGGGCGGCTTCCACCGCGCGCCGGTGCTCGGGGTCTACGTCCAGGAGGTCCACCAGGGCCCCCCGCACGCCCGCGAACCTTCCCGGCTCGTTCCGCTGGGCCAGCAGCACGCGGCGCGCTCCCACCTCGTAGCCCACCAGCTGCGCCTGCGCTTCCTCAAGGACCGCGAGCCGGGCCTGCTCCCTCTCCCGGCGCAGCTGCAGGTCCCGGCGTGCCTCCTCCACCTGCGCCCTGCGGTCGGTGAGCTCGTCCAGGCGCTTGCGGAGTTCGGCCAAGCCGGCCGCAAGGGCCTGCAGCTGCACCTCGACCTCCGCTTCCTCCGCCTGCAGGGCTGCCCGGCGGGCTTCCAGCTCGCGGCGCTCCGCCTCCAGCCGGTCCAGCTGGGCCGCCAGGGCCTGCGCACGCGACGTGAGGGCGTCCTGGCGCGCGCGCGAGGCGTTGCGACCACTGTGCGCCTGCGCCCGAGCGTGTTCCAGTTCCACCACGTCCGCCCGAGCTGCCTCCACGTCCGCCCGGGCCTGCTCCGCTCTTGCCTGCCAACGTTCGAGCTTTTGCTGCAGCTGCTGCAACCGACGGGCGCACGCCTCCGCCGCCTCCGCCCCCTGGGCCACCTCCTCGCGAAGGCGGGCCAGGGACGCACCGCAGCCCTCGCCCTCCTGCACCAGCCGGTCCAGCTCCTGGCGGAGGCGCTCCAGCATCTGCGCGGCCCCCGAGGCACGCTCCTCATACAGCCGGGCGTCCTGCTCAGCGCGACCCGCCTCCTCCAGGGCCCTCACCACCTCCGCCTGGAGTCCGGCCAGCACGTGAGCTGCCTGCTGTGCCCGGGCCCGCGCCAGGGAAAGCTCCCGCTCCACCGCCTCCGCGGCCGCCTGCGCCTGGGCGTGCCGCTGCCGGGCCGCCTCCACCTGGGCGGAGATCCGCCGGAGCTGCGCCCGCAGGCGGCGGTACTCGCCCAGCTGCAGGTACAGCTCGGCGCGGCGCAACCGCTCCTGGTACTCCCGGTGCAGGGTCGCCCGCTCTGCCTGCCGCGCCAGCTCCTGGGCCCGTCCGTACAGTTCCGCCCGCCGGTCCACGACCCGCGTCAGGTTCTGGCGCGCGTGCTCGAGCCGTCGCGCCGCCTCGTGGTGGCGGCGCTTGTACCGGGAAAGTCCCGCCGCCTCCTCCAACATGGCCCGCCGTTCTGTGGGGGAAGCATCCAGGACGGCGTCCACCTCGCCCTGGCCGATCATGGCGTAGGCCCGGCCCCCCAGGCCG
>JBKBVM010000227.1:0-2474 GCA_046289555.1 bacterium | reverse complement strand
CCCTCACACGGGGGGCCGGCCTGATGGCAGTCGTCGCTCGGGTGACCCGCGCCAGTATGGTAGAGGTGCTGCGGGAACAGTACGTGCTCGTAGCCCGCTCGAAGGGCCTGGCGGAACGGACCGTTATCGTCCGGCACGCCCTTCGCAATGCGCTGATCCCCACAACTACGGTCGTAGGCCTGCAGGCCGGTGTGTTACTGGGCGGCAATATGATTGTGGAGACCGTTTTCGGCTGGCCGGGCATGGGACGCGTCGTCGTGGAGGCGATTTTCAGCCGTGACTACCCCCTCGTACAGGGGGCGGTGATGCTCTACACATTCATTTTCGTCGCGGTCAATCTCGTCGTGGATGTCCTCTACACGTACCTCAATCCCCGCGTGGAGGTCTAGAGAGCGCGGTGGGCCAAGTGGCGGCACTCCTAGACACCCGACACGGAGGCGCCACCGAGTTCCTCCGCCGTCTGCGCAAGCATCCCACCGCGGCTGCCGGCGGCCTCGTCTTGGCGGCTTTCGCCGCTGTCGCCGCCCTCGCTCCCATCCTCGCTCCTGCCGATCCCAACGAAGCGTTGCTAACCCATCGCCTCGCCCCTCCGGGTCACACCGCCCCAGACGGGTCACGCTTCTACCTGGGTACGGATCAGCTCGGGCGGGACATCCTCTCGCGCATCCTCTTGGGCGCGCGCGTGTCCCTGCAGGTGGGCGGGCTGGCTACCGCTGCATCGCTCCTTCTCGGATTCGTGCTGGGTATGGGCGCGGGTTTCTTTCGAGGCAGCTTGGACGCCTCTCTCTCCCGCTTTGCCGATGTCCTTATGGCCTTCCCCTACCTGATTTTCGCCATCGGCGTCATGGCGGTCGTGGGCCCGGGAATCTGGAACCTGATTCTGGCCCTGTCCTTTAAGGGGTGGGTGGAATTCTTCCGGTTGGCCCGCGCGGAGACGCTAGTGCAGCTGACCCGGGACTACGTGGAGGCAGCACGGGCCTTAGGGGCTTCCTCCGTTTACATCATCCGTCGCCACATCGCTCCAAACATCATTTATACGAGTCTTGCACTCGCCACGCTGCGCCTGGGATCCTTCATCGTCCTCGAGGCTTCCCTCTCCTTTCTCGGTCTGGGAGTCCCTCCGCGTATTCCGGCCTGGGGCTCCATGGTCGCCGATGGCCGAGAGGTTTTGCCCACCGCTTGGTGGGTCTCGACTTTCCCGGGTCTCGCCATCGTCCTCCTCGTGCTCGCCGTTAACTTATTCGGCGAAGGGACCCGGGACATCCTTGACCCGCGTCTACGGGAGGGTTGATGTTGTCCCGGCCGGTCATCGGCGTCACCGTCCACACTCGCACGCTCCCCGGGCGCCCCCCGGTCGTCTCCATCAATCCTCCGGCAGCGCGCGCAATCGAGGCAATCGTCGACGCGGGAGGTCTGCCGGTTCCCCTTCCGCCGCTGCAGGAGGCCCTCCCGGAACTCCTGGAACGTCTGGACGGCGTCCTGCTGACCGGCGGTGGGGGACGCCTTCCCCCGGGGGCTTTCGCGACCGGCCGGCCCGGTCCCACGCTAGAATCCCTCAATCGGGAACGGTACGCTTTCGAGCGCGAGCTCATCGTGACAGCGGTTCGCCGCGGCACTCCAATCCTCGGTATTTGCCGCGGAATGCAAATGATCAACGAGACCCTGGGCGGAACCCTCCTCCGCAACATCGCCACGGACGTCCCCGACGCTCTGCAACACTACCAGCGTCGTCCCAGCTGGCGGCCAGCCCACGCCATCAGCATTGCGCCCGACTCGCGCCTAGCCGCCCTGATCGGGAGGACGCAGGATGAGGTAAATTCCCTTCACCGCCAAGCCGTGCGCACACCCGGAAGGGGGCTGCGCATAACCGGCGTGGCGCCCGACGGCGTAGCGGAGGCGGTGGAAGCTGAATCGGGGTTTGTCCTGGGCGTGCAGTTCCACCCGGAGATGATGGTCAACCGAGACCCGCGCTGGCGGCGGATTTTTCAGGCGCTCGTGACGGCCGCGCGCATCCAGGGAGGGTGAGGATGGAGCGTATGACCCTGCTGTCGCCCACCGGCCATCTGGGTTTCACCCCCATCGAAAGGGACAGCTTCTATGCCGGCGTCGCCCGTCGGCCGGACGCGCTGGTTGCCGATTCGGGGAGCTGTGACATCGGGCCCTATCCTCTCGGCGCGGACCGGCAACACAGCCCCATGGACTGGCAACGGCAGGACCTCGAGATCATGCTGCTTGAGGCGCGGCGCTTGCGGGTGCCGATGATCGTCGGGTCCGCAGCGGATACCGGGACGAACCGCGGCGTGGATCTCTTCGTACAACTCATTCAGGAGATCGCAGAGCAGCACGCCCTGCTGCCGTTCCGCCTCGCGGCGATCTACGCCGAGGTTTCGCGCGACCACATCCTGGCACGGCTCAAGCGGACCCGCGTGCGGGGATTGGGAGGTCGTCCTGACCTCACGCCCGACGATGTGGAG
>JBKBVM010000226.1:0-2479 GCA_046289555.1 bacterium | reverse complement strand
GAGATCAAGGCCCCCAGGGCGCTGGCGAAGAACAGGAGCCCCACGGCGCGACCCCGCTGTTCCGGAGGGTGCATGTCCGCAGCGGCCACGGACAGCTGCCTCAGGGGAGCCGCCACCGCGCTGAGGAACAGGATGGCCGCGGCCACGCCCCAGGTGAGGTGCAGGCGGAAGGTCCACGCCACCAGGGCGGCTGCCACCGCCGCCAGCGCCGCGCTGCCGGCGAACACGGGCCCGCGCCCCAGCCGGTCCATCAGCCGGCCTCCAGGGTAGGCGGTAAGGAGCTGGCCCAGACCGCTCAGGCTCAACGCCAGCCCCGTGAGCGCCATGTCGCCCGTCAGGTGGAGGAACATCACCCCGCCCAGGGCCGGCACCAGCTGGAAGGTGGCGGTGGACAGCGCCTGCGATGCGGCCAGCAGGCGCATGTGCCGCCGGACGGTGGGCCCGAGGTGGGGAGCGGCCGTCAACGGCACCAGTCTAGCACGGGCTGCGTAGGGGACCGGCCTGGCCTGGCGAATGTTCTCCCCGTGCCCTCCGTGGTGGTCTCGCTGCACGACTGCGCACCGCCCCACCTGGACGGGCTGCGAGCCCTCCTCCGGGCCCTGGACGGGTTCGGCGCGTCCCCCAGGGTGCTCAAGGTGGTCCCGAACTACGCGGGGAGCTGGCCGTTGCGGGAAAGCGCAGAACTCGTGCAGCTGCTGCACCTGGAGGTGGCGGCAGGCTCCGAGCTGGTGCTCCACGGCTACACCCACCGCATCGCGGGTCCCCTTTCCGGCGGCCTGGCTGCCCGCGTGCGCGCCCGCTGGTTCGCGCCTCAGGACGCGGAGTTCCTGAGCCTCTCCCCCGAGGAGGCGGAAAACCGCCTTCAGGCGGGCCTGGAAGAGCTCGCCGCCTGCGGCCTGAAGGCGGCAGGCTTCTGCGCCCCCGCCTGGCTTGCACCGCCGTGGACCGGGGACCTCCTACGCCGCCTGGGCTTCCGGTACCACGTCACCATGGGCTGCGTGCACGACCTCGCTACGGACCGGCGTGTGCGCACGCCGTGGTTCGGCGCGGTGGGTACGGGCGGGGTGCACGAGCTGCTGGTCCACGTGGGCGGCTCCGCAGGCGCCTGGCTGAGCCGGACCGGCTACCCGGTGGTGAAGGCCTTCTTCCACCCCCAGCGGCCGGGGACCTGGGGTCCTCAGCTGGCCCGCCTGCGGCGCGCGCTGCGTGCGCCGAGGATCTGGAGTTCCTGCGCCGGGTGCAGGCCGGGGGCGTGCCCACCTGCCACGTGACCGAGGCGTACATCGCCACCTCGTGCCGCCGCCTGCGGGCCCTGCCGCTGCGCCTGGGCATGTTGCACACCTTCTGCCGCTGGGCCCTGGCCCACGTGGGCATCGGCCGCCGGTGGCCCTACTGAGGGTGCCGTGCGGGCCTGGCAGCGCCTTCTGGGGTTCCACCGCAGCGGGCGGGGACGCGCGGCAGGGCCCCTCCGGGTGTGGCTGTGGTGGGAGCGGCTCACCACCTGGTGGTGGGGGCTGCGGCCTGTCCGAACCGGCGGCCTCCTCCTGTACTCTGTGCAGCGGTGGAAGGGCCCCACGGTCCGGCTGCGGGACGGGACGCTGGTGCGCCGCGGGGACCGGGTGCTGGAGCTGCACCTGCGCAACGCCGCTTTCCCCGAGCGGGCCACCGACTCCCCCTGGCCCCACCTGGCGACGCTGCGGGAAGAGCTCGCCTCCCTGCGGCAGCTCCTGATCCGGGACGACGCGGTGGCCGCCCACGGTGTCACCCTCTTCGGGGAAGCCGCCCGCCGGCTGGGGTTCGAGGTCCGGCCCCTCCCCCGCACCCCCTGGTGGCGCCTGGTCCGGTTCTTCCTGTGGGGCCTGCGGGCCGTCTACCACCCCGGCGGCAGGGGACACAAACCACCCCCGTGGCCCGCGGAGGTGTGGCTGCGGGGTAATACCCTACAGGGTAGGGTAGATAGCCGATGACCGCCTCGGGCCGCCGTCGGATGGTCCGCGGCTGCGCGGTCCGCTACGCTGCAGGCGGGAAGGAGGCGAGGGCGATGCAGCGCGTGGTGATCCTGGGAGGAGGAAGCGGCGGCGCCGTGGCCGCCAAGCGGCTGGGGGAGTGGTCCCGGCCCGGCGAGGTGGAAGTGGTCCTGGTGGACCGGAGCCCCTGGCACGAGTACCGGCCCAGCTACCTGTGGGTGATGACGGGCAAGCGCGAGCCTGACGAGGTCCGGCGTCCGTTGAGGCTTCTGGAGGCGCGGTACGGCACGAGGGTGGTGCAGGCCACCGTCACCCGCATCGACCCGGAGGCCCGGCGGGTGGACACGGACGCGGGTTCGCTGGACTACGACTTCCTGATCGTGGCTTTGGGCGCCGTGCTGCGGCAGGACCCCCGCACGGAGGGCTTCGAGGGGCCGTGGGAGCTGGAGCACGCGGTGCGCCTGCGGGAAACGCTCAGGGGCTTCCGCGGCGGACACGTGGTGGTGGGCCCC
>JBKBVM010000225.1:0-2494 GCA_046289555.1 bacterium | reverse complement strand
GCTTTTAGCCGCGGGTTGGTGAACCTTCACAGCCCGGTGGACTGCGGGGGTGCCGGCACCCAGCGCATCCGCCTGGTGCGGGAGATCCTGACCGGCCACTGTGACCCGGCGCTGGTTCAGCTGGGCGTGGCCCTCGGAGGCCGGGTGCTGCGGGAGATGGCTGAGGCCGTCGGGCTGGGCCAGCTCCCGGCCACGGACGTGCCCGCCGCCGCAGGCGCGCTGCCGGAGCTGGACGGACGGGATGGGGATGTGCTGGCCCGTGTGGCCTCCGGGGACGGCGGGGTGCTGGTGTCTCCCCTGCACATGGCGGCTGTGGCGGCCACCGTGGCGCGGGGAGGCGAGCGGGTGAGCCCGTACTTCGTGAAGGCCGTGCGGGGCGAGCTGGGGATCGTGGACAGGGCTGCGGTGCGGCCCGCCGTGCGTATCCTGGCTCCGGAGGTGGCGCAGGCGGTGGTGGAGGCTATGAAGGTGTCCGGAAAAGGCGGCGTGCCGGCGGTTACCGGGGTCGTGCGGGCCGGGGGGAAATCCGCGGGCTGGTTCGTAGGGATCGGACCGGCGCAGCGGCCGCGGCTGGCGGTTGCGGTGCTGGTGGAGGGGGCACGGGAGGAGGTGGCCGCCGCCGTGGGCCAGAAGGTCGTGGAGGCGGCCCTGAGGGTGGTACGGTAGGCCCGAAGGTCAGGGAGGCGTGCACGTGGCGGTGGCTTCCGGGTCGGTGCTGGCAGGCCGGTACGAGCTTCTGGAGACCGTGGGCCACGGCGGGATGGCTACCGTGTACCGGGCCCGGCGGTTACCGGACGGGAAGGTAGTGGCGGTCAAGGTCCTCCGGGAGCCGTACTGCCACGACCGGGAGTTCGTGGAGCGCTTCGAGCGGGAGGCGCAGGCAGCCGCTTCCCTCGCGCACCCCCATGTGGTGCCCGTCCTGGACAGCGGGGAGGACCGCGGGGTGCGGTTTTTGGTCATGGAGTACGTGGAGGGGGAGGACCTGAAGTCCCTGCTGCGCCGGTCGGGCCCCCTGCCTCCCGCGCGCGCCGTGGCCGTCGCGGCGGCGGTGTGCGACGCCCTGCAGTACGCGCACGCCCGCGGGATCGTGCACCGGGACATAAAGCCCCAGAACATCCTCCTCACGCCCACCGGGCAGGTGAAGGTCACCGACTTCGGGATCGCCCGCGCCCTCACCTCCGCGACCATCACCGAGACGGGAACGGTGCTGGGCTCGGTGCACTACCTGCCTCCCGAGCAGGCGAAGGGCGAGCCCGCCACCGCTGCCTCCGACCTGTACGCTCTGGGCGTGGTGCTGTACGAGATGCTCACGGGCCAGCTGCCGTTCGACGGGGAATCTCCCATCGCCGTGGCGCTGAAGCACCTGTACGAGGAGCCTCCGGCCCTGAGGCACGCCAACCCCGAGGTCCCCGAGTGGCTGGAGGGGGTGGTGCGCCGGGCCCTGGCCAAGCGGCCTGAGGACCGTTACCCGTCCGCTGCCGACATGCGGGCCGACCTCGAGGGTCGGGCACAGTACTGGCGCGAAGGCCCCACGGTGGTCCTGGAGCGTCCGGCCGCCGTCTTTCGACGGCGGTGGAGACCGTCGGCCTCTGCGGTGGCCGCGGTCCTGCTGGTGGTCCTGGCCTCCGGCATGGTGGCGGGCTGGCGGGCCCTGCAGGCGTACGTAAACGTGGCTGAGGTGACTGTGCCCGACTTCCGGGGCCGGTCCTTCACGGAGGCGCAGGCGGCAGCCGCGGAGCTGCGGTTGCAGCTGACGGTGGCTGGGCGCCAGTACCACGACCGCTACCCCTCCGGCGTGGTGGTGGACCAGGACCCTCCGCCCGGCCAAAAGGTCCGGGAGGGCCGGTGGGTGTCCGTGATCCTGAGCCAGGGGGCTGAGCGGGTGCTGGTGCCGGACGTGACCCGCAGGCCGCTGGCGGAAGCCACCCTCCTGCTGGAGCAGGCCAGGCTCCGGGTGGGTGCGGTAAGGGAGGACTTCGACGACCAGGTGCCGCGGGGGGTCGTGGTCTCCCAGGAACCGGCCCCGGGGTCACAGGTGGGACGGGACCAGGCGGTGGACCTCGTGGTGAGTAAGGGGCCCGAGCTGGTGACGGTACCGGGACTGGTGGGTCTCACCCTAGAGCAGGCGCGGGACGTCCTGCACCGGGTCGGGCTCAACCTGGATCGAGTCGGCTACCTGGCCCGGATGGACGTCCCACCTGGGACCGTGGTGGAGCAGAGCCCGGCCGCAGGGAGCCGCGTCCGACGTACCCAGCGGCTCGGCGTGGTGGTGGCTGTGCGGCCTCAGGTGCAGCCCACCCCGCAGCCGGTACTGCCCACCCCGCCCGCGACACCCGAGGTGGGCGCTCCCCTGCCCCCGTTGCCGACCCCGCCTGCGGTACAGGCCACCGCCGAACCCGCGGGGGGGATGGTGCGGAGGGTGCGGCTGGAGGTGACGTTGCCGCCGGGGGAGCCTGAGGAGGTCCGCATCGTGGTGATCGACAACCGGGGCGTG
>JBKBVM010000224.1:0-2498 GCA_046289555.1 bacterium | reverse complement strand
ACAGCGGCCGCCGCACCACGCGGCGGACGGCCGCCACCAGGCTCCGGGTGCGCTCGGGGTCGGCGCCGAACAGCAGGCCGTCTCGCACGTTGGGACACGACACGTTCAGCTCCACCGCGGCCACACCGTCGGCCTCGTCCAGCCACCGGGCCAGGGTGCAGAACTCGTCTGCGGAGTGGCCGGCCACGCTGGCCACGACGGGGATTCCCAGGGTACGCAGGAACGGCAGGTCCTTCGTGAGGAACGCCGCGAGCCCGGGGTTCCGCAGCCCGACGGAGTTCAGCCACCCTCCCTCCGTCTCCACGAGGTGAGGCCGCGGGTTGCCCTCCCGGGGCTCCAGGGTGATGGACTTGGTGACGAACGCGCCGAAGGCCGACAGCTCATAGGTCTGGGCGACCTCGCGGCCGTGGCCGAGAGGGCCAGAAGCGCACAGCACCGGGTTCTTCAGCCGCAGGCCCGCCAGGTCCACAGACAGGTCCACGGCTCCCGTCCGTCCAGGCGAGGCGGCCCGCGGTGCGGGTCCGCGGCTCAAGAGGACACCTCCACCAGCCGGCGCCCCAACAGCGCTTCGTCCGCGTACGCCCACCGGCCCGCCACCAGGGTCCCCAGAACCTTCCCCCTCAGGGTCCACCCCGCAAACGGCGTGTTGCGGGACTTCGAGGCGAACTCCTCCGGCCGCACCACCCACTCCGCGCCGGGGTCGAACACCACCAGGTCCGCGGGACCGCCCTCGTACAGCCGGCCAGAGTCCAGGCCGAGGATCTTTGCCGGTGCCCACGTCACCTTCGCCAGGGCCTCTTGCAGGCTCCATCCCCGCTGGTGCACGAGGCGTGTCACCACAACGCCCAGCAGGGTCTCCAGCCCCACCACCCCGAAGGGCGCGCGGTCGAACTCCACCATCTTCTCCCAGGGCGCGTGCGGCGCGTGGTCTGTGGCCACACAGTCAATCGTCCCGTCCTGTAGCCCCTCCAGGAGGGCCTCCACGTCCTCCGCTTCCCGCAGGGGCGGGTTCATCTTGAAGTTGGGGTCGTAGCCCTCGACCGCCTCGTGCGTCAGCACCAGGTGGTGCGGGGTCGCCTCCGCGGTCACGGGAACGCCCCGCTCCTTGGCCTGCCGGATCAACCGCACGGAGCCCGCGGTGCTCACGTGCTGCACGTGCAGGCGGCAGCCCGTCTCCTCCGCCAGCACCAGGTCGCGGGCCAAAGCCGCCTCTTCAGCGCTGCGCGGGATCCCCCGCAGGCCCAGCCGGGCGCTCACCTCCCCCTCGTGCATCACGCCGCCCGCGGACAGGGTGGGGTCCTCGCAGTGCTGCAGCACCGGCAGGCCGAAGCTCCTGGCGTAGGTCATGGCCCGGCGCAGAAGGCCCGCGTCCTGCACCCACCGGCCGTCGTCGGAAAGGGCGACGACCCCCGCGGCCGCCAGAGACCCTACAGGGCTCAGCTCCCGACCCTCCAGCCCCCTGGTAATCGCGCCCACGGGGTAGACGTGGACGCTAGCGGACCTGGACCACTCCCGGATGGCCGCCACCACCGTGGGGTCGTCCACCGGCGGGGTAGTGTTGGCCATGCACACCACCGTGGTGACCCCTCCCCGGGCGGCGGCCCGGGTGCCGGACTGGATGTCCTCCTTGTGGGTCTGCCCGGGCTGCCGCAGGTGCACGTGGATGTCCACGAGGCCCGGAGCGACCACCAGACCCGACAGGTCAAAAATCTCAGCGGGACCTCCCAGGTCCGGGGCTGCGGACGCGCCGTGCGGAAGGATGGCCTGGACGCGGCCTCCTGCCACCACCACGTCCGCCGCCGCGTCCAGGCCCGAGGCCGGGTCCACCACGCGGGCGTTCTTGAGCAGGAGCCGGCCGGGGTGCATCAACGCCTCGCCGCAACAGCGAGTTCGGTGCGCTCCACCGGGCGCACCTCGGCTACCACCTGCCGCTGGGCCAGCAGGTCGTACAACACCGCCATCCTCACGGCCACGCCGTTAGTTACCTGGCGCAACACCAGCGACCTGGCTCCGTAGGCCACTTCAGGGGTGACCTCCACACCCAGGTTCATGGGGCCCGGGTGCATGAACAGCGCTCCCGGTCTGGTCAGGCGCAGCCGCTCGGGGGTGACGGCGTACAGCCGGTGGTACTCTCCCGCGGACGGCAGGAACCCCGCGGCCTGCCGCTCCACCTGCACCCGCAGGGCCATCACCACGTCCGCGCCTTCCAGGGCTTCCTCCAGACGGTGGCAGACCCGAACTCCCGCGTGCTCGAGCCCGCTGGGTACCAGTGTCGGGGGCCCGCACAGCACCACCTCGGCCCCCAGCTTGGAGAACCCCCAGGCTGCCGAACGCGCTACCCGGCTGTGCAGCACGTCGCCCACCACCGCCACCCGCAGGCCCGCGATGCGGCCGAAGGCCTGGCGCACGGTCAAAAGGTCCAATAGACCCTGGGTCGGGTGCTCGTGCATGCCGTCGCCCGCGTTGATGACGCTGCAGCGTACGTGGCGGGCCACGAG
>JBKBVM010000223.1:0-2502 GCA_046289555.1 bacterium | reverse complement strand
TGAAGGCCCCATCCAGGAGCCCGGCGATTCTCCGCAAGGGACGAAGGAGGGGCTGGTGCCGTGGTAGGAGCGCTGGCGGTCGTGGCCGCGCTTTTCTCGGCCTCTGTGGTAGCCGGCGTGGTGGGCTCCCTGGTGGGACTGGGCGGCGGCGTTCTCATCGTACCGCTGCTGACCGTCGGGTTCGGCATGGACGTGCGCCTGGCAGTGGGGACGAGTCTGGTGTCGGTGATCGCTACAAGCAGCGGCGCTGCGGCCGCCTACCTGCGGGACCGGCTCACCAACCTCCGCGTCGGCGTCCTGCTCGAACTCGCCACGGTCACCGGAGCCCTCACGGGCGCATTTCTGGCTCCGCACGTGGACCCCCGGACCCTCTTCCTGCTGTTCGGGTTTGCCCTGCTGGTCTCCGTGCTTCCCACCGTGGCCAAGCTCGCGGAGGAAGTACCGGCGGACGTACCTCGGGACCCTCTGGCGGAACGTCTCCGCCTGGGTTCCGCCTACCCGGACCCGCACGGGCGCCGCGTGCCCTACCGCGTCGGTCGGGTACCTGCGGGCCTGGGGCTCATGTACCTGGCCGGTGTGCTGTCGGGCCTGCTGGGAATCGGCTCAGGAGCCTTCAAGGTGCTGGCGATGGACATGGCCATGCGCCTGCCCATGAAGGTGTCCACCGCCACTAGCAACTTCATGATCGGGGTCACCGCCGCGGCCAGCGCGGGGGTCTACCTGTGGCGCGGCGACGTGCCTCCCCTGGTGGCCGCGCCCGTAGCGTTGGGCGTCCTCACGGGTGCGGCGGTGGGCAGCCGACTGCTGCAGCGTTCCACCAACCGGGCCGTACGCGCGGTCTTCGTGCCGGTCCTCGTCGTGGTGTCCGTAGAGATGCTGCTGCGCGGGCTCCGGGGAGTGTAAGGTGAGTAGACACGCGTACGGCCCTGAGGCTGCCGAGTCCGTGGAGGTGCGGCTCGGCTACCTTCTACTGGCCGGTGTCGCTCTTGCGGCTGCGTTCCTGCTCGCTGGACTCCTCGCGTTCGTCGTGCACCTGGCCCGGGAAGGCGCTCCCGCCGCGCGGGACCTCCTGAGCCACACGGGCAGCGTCACCCTCGCTTCCCTCCTGCGGGACCTGCGCGCGGGAGCCCCCACGGCCCTGGTCCAGGTAGGGCTGCTGGTACTCATCCTGACCCCCGTCCTCCGGGTGGCCGCCACGGTGGTGTTCTTCGCCGCCGAGCGCGACTGGCCGTTCGTGGCCATCACCTCCACCGTGCTCGCCCTCCTGTCCCTGGGGCTGCTGGGGCTGGGCGTCGAAGGCCCGCGTTGAGACCCCAGGACCCTGTCCCCTGGCTTCGCGTCCCCTAGGCCTGCCCCCTGGGCCCTGTCCCTAGGCCCTGTCCCTTAGGCTCTGTCCCCCGGCTCCGTCCCCTGGGCTCTGTCCCTTGGCTCTGTCCCCAGGGCCCTGTCCCCTGGGGTCTGTCCCCCCGGCCCTGTCCCCAGGTTTTGTCCCCGGCCCCGGCCAGGGGGGGCGGCTATCTCCATGCCGGCCTGGACCCGGGCTGCCGGTGGGAGCAGCGAGGAAACGTGCGAGCCACCCCGACCGGCGTCCCGCCAGCACCGTCGCCTGAGAGGCTGGGGATGCCGCGACCGCGGTCCCTCGCCAGGGTCCCCTGTGGGAGTCCAGCGGGGACCGTTCACACCGCCGCAGAGACTGTGACGACGGGATTTTCAGGCGACGACCGTGAGGGCGGGCGGCTCCGGGACAGCCTCACCTAAGAGGCTCTGGCCCGGAGGGCCTCCTGGAGCAGGCCGCGGATCTCCCGCAGGTCCTCCCGCAGCTCGGCCAGCCTGGCGTCCACTTGGGCAAACCGGGCGTCCACCTGCGCAAACCGGGCGTTCATGTCAGCCCGGAGGTCGTCGATGCGGCGGTGTACGTCGTCAAACCGCCGGTTCACGTCGTCAAACCGGCGGTTGTTGTAAACGATCCCGGCGAGCACCGCCAGGACCACAGTCACCACAATGGTGCCCACCTGGTCCCACGCCACGGCGGCATGGTAGCGCCAGGCCCTTCTGCCGGCAACAGCGACCCAGACTGACCCGGTACCGCCACCAATCCTGCCATCACGGGACCCCGCGCCCCCCGCTCGTACTGGACCGCACTCAGGAGCTCGGTTGCATTCACGGCCGCCGGCTGTCCCCCGGATCGCCTCCCCGAGGCCAGCCCCCAGGCCCTGTCCCATGGGGTCTGTCCCCAGGGCCCTGTCCCCTTGGCTCTGTCCCCTCCGGGACAGGGCGATCTCCGGCCGGGTCGGGCCACCGGCTGCCAGTCGGTGTACGAGGGAACCGCCCGCCACGCTGACCGCTGCCACATCTCCCAGCCGGCAGCGGTACCTGAGAGGCTGGGGGCGTCGTCACCGCGGAGCCCGCACCAGGCCGCCCCTGTCGCCCAACAGGTACCGCTCACACCGCCGCAGAGACTGTGACGACGGGATTTTCAGGCGACGAGCGTGCGAGCGTGGG
>JBKBVM010000222.1:0-2508 GCA_046289555.1 bacterium | reverse complement strand
GTCCCCCGCATCCCGCTCCCGCCGCAGCCAGGACTCCAGCCAGCGGGGACGTCCGCGGAACAGGGCCGTGTTGACCAGGATGGTCACGAGGGAGACGGCGAGGACCGACTGGTACACCGCGTCGTCCACGATGCCGAGCCCACGGGCGGTACCCACGATCAGGTACGAGAACTCACCCACCTGTCCCAGGCCCAGGCCGAAGAGTGCCGCCACCCGCCACGGGTAGCCGAACGCGCGCGCCACCGAGGTCCACACCAAGGTGTTGCCCCCTACCACCAACGCGGCCAGACCGAGCACCGAGGGGAGGTGTCCAGCCAGCACATCCGGCCGGAGCAGCATCCCCACGGACACGAAGAACAGGGCTACGAACACGTCCCGCAGGGGCAGGACTCGCGCCAGGGTCTCGTGGGCGAACTCGGACTCGCTGACCACCAGGCCCGCCAGGAACGCGCCGAGGGCCGGCGACAGGCCCAGGCCGGACGCCAGCGCACCGGTCCCGATGGCCAGGGCCACCGCGGTCACGAGGAACAGCTCCATGCTGCGGGTGTGCGCCACGCGCGCCAGGAACCCAGGTACGAGCCGCCGGGCCAGCCACAGGAGGGGAGCCAGGACGGCAGCGGCCTGCAACAGGCCCCGCACCGCAGCCTCAAAAGAGGCCTGGCCCGGGCGAAGGGCGGGCAGCAGCGCGATGAGCAAGACCGCCAGCAGGTCCTGCGCGAGGCTGACGCCCACCAAAAGCCGCCCGTGGCCGGAACCCAGTTCGTGCCGGTCCTGCAGAGACTTGAACAGCACCGCGGTGCTGGCCACGCTGATGGCGGTTCCCACGGCCACCGCCTGTGGGAGGGTCCAGCCCGCCACCGTTCCAAAGCCCACCGCCACCAACGCCACGCCTGCCATCCCCAGCGGGGTCCCGTACAGGGCCAGTTTGCGCGCCCGCTGCAGGTCCGACAGCGAGAACTCCACCCCGGCCGTGAAGAGGAGCAGCACCACGCCGACGTGCGCGAACAGCTCCGACCCGCGGACCCCTCCGGTCGCCGCGCCCACCGCCAGGCCCGCCAGCACGTAGCCCACCACCGGCGGCTGGCGGAGCCCGTGGGCTGCCATGCCGCCGGCTACCGCGGCCAGCAACAGGATCCCGAGTTCTGCCAGGAGAGAGCCGTCACTCACGCTACCGCTCCGGCCGTGCCCACCGGTACGTGAGGGAGCCCGTGTACGGCGGCAGCCGCAGGTCTTCCCGGAGCCGGATCCGCACGTCCACCCCCACTGCCCGGAGCCCTTCCACGAGGCCGCCCCGCGCCCGCAGACTGGCCTCCATGGCGTCCGCGGGGCCGATGGCCATCACCACGTACGGCGGCCGTACAGGCACTCCGTCCACCACGATCCGCCGGCCGGACTGCCGGTACGCGGAGCGGCTCAGCACCCGCCGGCCGTTCACCGCCACCGCCTCCGCCCCGGCCCCCCACAGCTCGTTCACCAGGCCCGCCAGGTCCAGGGCCTGGAGCTCCGCGGGTACGGGCAGTCGCGGGGCGGCGCCGGGGACGATCAGCACCTCAAGCCCGGGGCCCCGCACGGGCTCCAGTCCCAGGACCATCCGGTACAGACGGATTTCCTCCAGCAGAGCTTGCGTGAGGGCCCGGCCCTGCTCGGTCAGCCGTTCGTACTCCGCCAGGCGGGACCGCAGGCGGGCCACCTCTGCCTCCAGCACGGCCCGGTTGGCGTCCGCTCGGGCCACCAGGGCCGCCAGCTCCTCGGCCCGCTGGACCGGGGGTGCAGGAGGCCGCACGTGCACCGCGCTGCGGGCGTGCACCACCACCGCGAACCCCACCAGTGCCGCGACCGCCGCCAGGAGGCCGGGCACGGGGTCCGGGGTTTTTCGGTGGCCGGCAACGGAGCCCCTCACGGCCTCAGGCTACCACGGGTCGGGGTTAGCACTCTGCACCTGCGAGTGCTAAAATGGGGGCGATCCAGTCCAAAACCCCTAGTAAGGAGGTCGAGAGCCCATGCCGGCAAAGCTGCTGCTCTACGACGAAGCGGCCCGGAGGGCCCTGGAGCGCGGGGTGGAGAAGGTGGCCTCCGCGGTCCGCGTCACCCTGGGTCCGAAGGGCCGGAACGTAGTCCTGGAGAAGAAGTGGGGTTCACCCACCATCACCAAGGACGGGGTGACGGTGGCGAAGGAGATCGAGCTCTCGGACCCCTACGAGAACCTGGGCGCGCAGCTGGTCCGGGAGGTGGCCAGCAAGACCAACGACCTCGCGGGCGACGGCACCACCACGGCCACGGTGCTGGCGTGGGCCATGGTCCGGGAAGGCCTCAAGATGGTGGCCGCGGGGAGCAACCCCATGCTGATCAAGCGGGGGATCGACCGCGCCGTGGAGGTGGTGGTGGAGGAGGTGTTGCTACCGGTAGCATCAAACCAAGGCCTGGCGTTGACCTTGCATATTCCAATTTTTATCCAAATGCAACAAAGGTCATTAAGACAAATGGCTTAACACTCAAATGGAGTATCCC
>JBKBVM010000221.1:0-2529 GCA_046289555.1 bacterium | reverse complement strand
GAATCGCGTCTGCATCGGCGTACGCGGCAGGCCGTCGCCCGCGTGGTACGCGGGAGGACCCGGTGTGACCCAGAGGCCAGCTTCTGCCATCGTGTTGTCTCCGCTCGCCCCCGGGGTACACGTGCGGGTCGAGGCGTCTCCCGTGTACGACTTCCTGGCGGCGCTGCTGGCGGTGCACCGGCACGGACGGGGGCTCCAGTTCGACTGCCCGGACGCGTGGGTCCGGGCCGCGCGGCGGGCCCTGGGCGCGCCCTCGCTGCGGGACCTGGCGGCGTTCGCGGGAGGTCGGGCGCTGTTCGTATCCCTGGTGGCGCTGCTGGAGCGACAGGCCTCCGACGCGGGTGTGGCGGGCTTCCTGAGACAGCTGGAGACCGTGGCCCCGGACGAGCTGCTGCTGGTGCTCCTGACGAGCTCGCGCGCCGCCCGGCCGGCCCGGGAACACCTGAGGGCAGCCCTCGCCAGCCGCGGGGCCGCCCGGGAACGGGCGTTGCGGAGGTTTGCGGAAGCTTTCCCCGAAGAGCTGGGCCGTCGGCAGGCCCTACGCCTGGCGCGCGCGGACCCCGGGACGACCCGAGACCGCTTGGTGCGCCTGCTGCGGCGGTTCTACGAGGCGGTGTACGCGCAGGAGGAGGCGCGGGTGTGGGAGTACGTGCGCCGGGACGCGGACGCCAAGCGACGGAGGTTGGGAGAGCTGCCGGCCGAAGCGTTCGTGGAGGAGGCCACCGGCGGGATGGTGCCCGACCCCTCCGTGGTGGCCGAGGCGGTGGTGGCGCCCTCTTGGCACGTCCGGCCGTACACCCTGGTGGCGGACCACGTGGGCAGCCGGACCTACGTGGTCCCGGTGGGCGGCGGCCCCGGGGACGAGTCGCCCGAGGAGCACGTGGTCCGGGTCGCCCGGGCCCTGGCGGATCCCAGCCGGCTGCGGATCCTCCGCCTGCTGGCGCGACGGGAGCTGTACGCCCAGCAGGTGGCGGAAGCTCTGGGCACCAGCCACGTGACCGCCCTCCACCACCTGGCCACCCTGCGGGCGGCGCGGCTGGTGCGGGTGGTGGAGCGGCGGAACGTCCGGTACTACCAGCTCCGGCCACAGGCCCTGGAGGAGGCCGCCCGTGCGCTGGTACAACTCCGGCGTCGCGGCGGGACGGAGTCCGGAGGGTAGTGAGGTGGGCACCTTCCGGGCGCTCCGGCACCCTGCCTTCCGGACGTACTGGACCGGTATGCTGGTCTCCCTGGTGGGCACCTGGATGCAGAGCACCGCCCAGAGCTACCTGGTGTACGAGCTCACCGGGTCGGCGCTGCGGACCGGGATGGTGGTGTTCGCCTTCAGCCTGCCGTCGCTGCTTTTCGCCCTGCCCGGCGGAGCGGTGGCGGACCGGTACGACCGCCGCCGGCTGCTGCTGGTGGCGCAGAGCGCCTTCATGGTCTCGGCCGCGGTGCTGGCGGGACTGACGTTTGCGGGCGCGGTGCGGTTCGAGCACGTGGTGGCCTTCGCCTTCTGGAACGGTGTGGTGATGGCGGTGGACAACCCCACCCGCCAGGCCCTGGTGCCAGCGCTGGTGGACCGGGAGGACCTGGCCAACGCGGTGGCCCTGAACTCCGCGGCCTTCAACGCCTCGCGGGTGTTCGGGCCCGCGGTAGCCGGCCTCGTGTACAGGGCCGTGGGTCCCGCGTGGTGCTTCGCCGCCAACGCGGTCTCCTACCTCGCGGTGATCGTCCCGATGTGGCGGGTCCGGCTCCCGCAAGGAGCCCCGGCGGCCGTGGAGCATGGGGGCATCCTCCGGCAGGCGGCGGACGGAGTCCGCTACGTCCGCCGCCGCCCGCCCCTGCAGGCGCTGTTGCTGCTGCTGGCCGCGGTGGGCACCTTCGGCTTCGCGTGGATGGTGGTCCTGCCCGCGTTCGCGGTACGGGTCCTCGGAGGCGGCCCTGCGGAGAACGGGCTGCTGTTTGCCGCGGTGGGCGTGGGCGCCACCCTGGGAGCCCTGGCGGTGGCCAGCGCCCGGGAGCTCCGCCCCGGTCGGGCGGTGGTAGGTCTGGCGGCGGCCAGTGGGGTCGGCCTGGTGCTGTTCTCCGCCACCCGGACCCTGTGGTCCGCCTGCGCGGCCATGGCGGTGGCGGGCTTCTTCCTCATCGCGTACATGTCCACTACCAACGCCACCATCCAGTCGCTGGTGGACGACCGTTACCGCGGCCGGGTCATGAGCCTGTACACCCTGGCGTTGATCGGGAGCGGGCCTGCCGGTAGCCTGTTCGCCGGCTGGCTGGCGGACGCGGCAGGCGTGGTCACGAGCCTCGCGGTCAACGGGGCCCTGGTGGTGGCCAGTGCCGTGGCGGCCTGGCTCGCGGCTCCCGAGCTAGCCGGACAGGACCGGCCGGCGGTGGGGGCGAAGCCTGTCACGGGTCAGGTGCCCGCGGACGGGGACTGACCGCGGAGGCGAGATGGCCAGCCCGAGCGTCCGGGAGCACAGGGAGAGAGGCCGCGGGCCCGTTCGGTGTGCGGTCCTCACGGTGAGCGACACGCGCACCCTGGAG
>JBKBVM010000220.1:0-2536 GCA_046289555.1 bacterium | reverse complement strand
CCAGGGAGCAAGACCGGGACGCGGAGCTGGAACGTGCCATGGAGGAGGCGCGGTGGGTGGTGAGCCTGGGCCGCGCCGCCCGGTCCCGGGCCCGCATCCGGGTCCGCCAGCCGCTAGCTTCCGCGGTGGTGGTGGCTCCCCAGTCCCTTTTGCACCGGTATCCGGAGCTGGTGGAGCACGTGTCGGAGGAGCTCAACTGCAAGCGGGTGGAACTGGTGGGGCAGGACACCGCACGGGTGGACTACGAGGTCAGGCCGCGGTTCGACGTCTTGGGGCCCCGGTACGGGCCCAAGGTACAGGAGCTCGCCGCGGCCTTGGAGCGGCTGAGCCCCGAGGAGGTGCGGCGGGTGGCCTTGGAGGGGCGGGCGGTGGTGGAGGTGGCAGGGGAGCAGGTGGCGCTGGGTCCGGACGAGCTGGACGTGCGCGTCCGGCAGCGGGAGGGCTTCGTGGCCGAGGCGGGGCGCGGGTTCGTGGTGGTGCTGGACACCCGCATCACCCCGGAGCTGCGGCGGGAAGGGCTGGTGCGGGAGCTGGTGCACCACGTGCAGCAGGCGCGGCGGGAGGCGAACTTACGGGTGGACCAGCGGATCGTCCTGTCGGTGGCCGGCCCGCGGGAGCTGGTAGAGGCGTTGGAGGAGCACCGCGAGGCGGTGGCGGAGGAGGTGCTGGCGGACCGCGTGGAGCTGCCAGGCGAGGTGGAGGGATTCCGGAGGGAGTTGTCCATCCTGGGTCAGCCCGTGACGGTGGTGCTGCGGCCGGTGACGTGAGGCGGGCCTCTGGGGTCGGCTTGCGGGTTTGTGCTAAGATGAAGCGCCAGGGCCGGCGGCCCGCAGACGGCCAGCACCGGGTCGGGAGGGACGGATGGCACGCACGGTGGGTGTCCTCGGCGGCATGGGGCCGCGGGCGACCGCAGACTTTTTCCAGAAGCTGATCGACCGCACCCCCGCAGCGCGGGATCAGGATCACCTGAGGGTGATCGTGGACAGCAACCCGCAGATCCCGGACCGGTCGCGGTGCATCCTGGAGGGGGGAGAGGACCCCACCCCCGCCCTGGTGGCCACCGCCCGGAACCTGGAGCGGGCGGGCGCGGACTTCCTGGTCATCCCTTGCAACACCGCACACCACTTCCTCGACAGCATCCGCCGGGCGGTCCGCATCCCGGTGCTCGACATCACCGAGGCGGTGGCGCGGCGGGCCGGGGGGTTTGCTGCCGTGGGGCTGCTGGCGACCCGGGCCACCGTCGTCGCAGGCCTGTACCAGAAGGCCCTCGGACGGCGCGGCTGCCGGGTCCTGGTGCCGTCCCCCAAGGCACAGGAGCTGGTGGATCGCGCCATCTTCGCGGTGAAGGCGGGTGATCTGGGGCCTCAGGTGCGCGGCTGGGTGAGGGAAGCGGCCCGGGAGCTGCTGGCGGAAGGCGCACAGGCCCTGGTGCTGGGCTGCACGGAGATCCCGTTGGTGGTGGAGCCGCAGGAGTGGTCGGTCCCGGTGCTGGACTCCACCGCGCTGCTGGCGGAAGCAGCTGTGGAGGAGGCCCTGCGGGAGGAGCGGACGGCGGGAATGGGGGCCGTGGCGGCAGCGTTCGGCGACTAGGACGGCGAGGACGGGACGAAGACGGGACCAGGGCTCCGGGGGCCGGGCGAGGGTGGGTCAATGCCCGGCATGCCGGCTGGGACGCACGCGGCGACCGGTGGAGCCTGCGAGTTCCGAGCTGGGGGCGAGGATGGCCAAGAAGAAGGTGTCCGAAGTCAGGAAGACGGAGAGGAAGCGGGCGCGAAAGGCTGCTCCGACGAAGCCGGCGAAGCCGACGCAAAAGCGCAGCACCGCCGCTTCGCGGAGCCAAGGGGAGGCCAAGCGGACCACCGGGACTCAGCGCGCACCCACCCAGGTGACCTCTTTCAGCCGGTCCTCAACCGGGGCGCCTGCCGGGTCGGTGCTCCTACGGCCGCCGCGAGTGGACCTGCCCTCGCCCACGGCAGCCCGGTCCACACCGAGACCCTGTCCGGTGGCAGGCCCGGTGGCTGGGCAGGTGCAGCCCGTGACGCAGGCGGACTACCCGGAGTTCCGGCGGCTGCTGCTGGCGGAGCGGGAGCGGCTGCTACAGGAGCTGGCCGCCCTCGGGGAACGCCTGCAGCAGGTGGCGGAGATCGGCCTGGTGGAGGCCGCCAACGAGGACGACTACGGGGACGTGGCCTCGGAGGCGATCGAGCGGGAGAAGGGCTTCGCCCTCGAGACCTCCGTGCAGGGCATGCTGCGCATGGTGGAGGACGCCCTCCGCAAGCTGGAGGCGGGCACCTACGGCACGTGTGAGAGGTGCGGAGGGCCCATCGACGTGGAGCGTCTGCGGGCCCTGCCCTTTGCGAGCCTATGCATCCGGTGCAAGGCCGAGCAGGAGCGCGAGAGCGGTTCCGGCAACGGTTGGTCCGGCTGACCTGGGAGGTCCCGCGGGGACTGCGGCCGGAGTTCGTGGGGACGGCCCTGCTGGTGGCGGCCGCAGACCAGGCTTCCAAGGCCGCGGTGCTGAACTCCCTGCAGTTCG
>JBKBVM010000021.1:0-15835 GCA_046289555.1 bacterium | reverse complement strand
TCCAGCAGGGCCTGCTGGACTTGGACAGCCGCAAGGGAAAGGCCCCGGGCGGCTACCAGGCCACCTTCGACGAACGCCGCTGGCCGTTCATCTTCATGAACGCCGCCGGGCTGGCTTCGGACGTGCGGACCCTCGTACACGAAGCGGGCCACGCCTTCCACGCCCTCGCGGTGCGGGACGAGCCGCTCCTGAGTTACCGCCACGCGCCCACGGAGTTCTCCGAGGTGGCCTCCATGGGCATGGAGGTGTTGAGCCTCCCCCACCTGGACGTGTTCTACCCGGACCCCGCGGACCTCCGGCGGGCCCGGCGGGAGTTCTTCGAAGGGGTCGTGCGGTTGTTGCCGTGGGTCGCCACCGTGGACGCGTTCCAGCACCAGCTGTACACCCATCCCGAGCACAGCCGGGAAGAACGCGCGCGATGGTGGGTGGCGGTGTTCCGCCGTTTCCAGCGGGGGGTGGACTGGTCAGGGTACGAGCAGGCGGAAGCGTACCTGTGGCACCGGCAGGTGCACCTGTTCGTGCACCCCTTCTACTACATCGAGTACGGGGTCGCGCAGGTGGGCGCGCTGCAGCTGTGGCTGCACTCTCGCGAGGACTTCGCGGAGGCGGTGGCGCGCTACCGGGCCGCCCTGAGGCTGGGCGGGTCCCGGCCGCTGCGGGAGCTGTTCGAGGCCGCGGGCCTCCGCTTCGGCCTGGACGAAGACGCGCTGGCTCCCGTGGCCCGCGCGCTGGCGGAGGAGCTAGAGCTCGGCTAGCTCCCCGGGGACGGCTCCCGAGCTTCCGAGGCGGTGCGGGGCGAGGCCTCCCGTTTGTACACCAGGATCGTCCGGAAGAACTCGATCACCACCACGCCGTTCTGGTTGTATCCCGTGGTCTTCACCCGGACGATCCCCATACCCGGACGCGAGCGGGACTCCCGCTTGTCCACCACCTCGCTGCGGGCGTAAAGGGTGTCGCCCTCGAACACCGGGTGGGGGAGGCGCACCTGGTCCCATCCCAGGTTCACCGCGTTCTGCGAAAGGTCTGCCACCGACAGCCCGGTGACCAGGCTCAGGGTGAAGCACGAGTTCACCAGGGGTCGGCCGAACTCCGTGCGGGCCGCGTACCCTGCGTCGAAGTGGATGGGGTTGGTGGCCAGGGTCAGGAGACTGAACCACACATTGTCCGCCTGGGTGACCGTACGTCCCCAGGGGTGGTGGTAGACGTCCCCCACCTGGAAGTCCTCGTAGAACCTGCCCAGCGCCTGCGTCAAGACTCCACCTCCTCTTCCAGGCCCAGCTCCCGGAGCACCGCGCAGGTATGTTGGCCCAGCTCCGGCACCGCCCCCAGCTCCGGCTCCTCGTCCGGAAGCGTGAGGGGTGGCAGCAGGGCCAACAGGGGACCCACGGGGGAGGGGACCTGCCGCCAGCGGTTCCGCGCCCGTAACTGCGGGTGGTCCAGTAGCCCCTGCACCGTCCGCATCTCCGCGTACGCCAAATCCGCGGCCTGCAGCCGCCCCGCCAGCTCCTCCGTGGTCCACCGGCTGAACACGGCGAGGATGAGCCCTTCGAGCTCGGCGCGGTGTGCCAGGCGGTCGGGGTTGGTGGCAAAACGTGGATCCTCCGCCAGCTGGGGCTGTTCCAGCACCTGGTGGCAGAACCGGGCCCACTCCCGGTCGTTCTGGATGGCTAAGAACACCACGCCGTCCTGGGTGGCGAACGGGCCGTAGGGCGCGATGGTGGCGTGGTGGGCACCCGTCCGGGCTGGGGCCTGCCCGCCGTAGGCTGTGTAGTACAAGGGGTATCCCATCCACTCGGCCAGGGCCTCCAGCAGGGAGATCTCCAGCAGGGCGCCCCGTCCCGTGCGCTCCCGGCGGTACAGGGCCGCGAGGATCCCGCTGAAGGCGTACATGCCGGCGGCGATGTCCGCTACAGAGATGCCGACCTTCACCGGCTCCTGCGGCGTACCCGTGATGGACACCAGGCCCGACTCCGCCTGCACCAGCAGGTCGTACGCCTTGCGGTCCCGGTACGGCCCCGTGCGGCCGTACCCGGAGATGCTGCACACCACCAGGCGCGGGTACCGGCGGCTCACCTCCTCGGGCGCGAAGCCCAGACGGTCCAGGGCGCCGGGGCTCAGGTTCTGCACGAAGACGTCCGCCCGCGCCAGCAGCCGTTCCAGCACCCGCCGGCCCCGTTCCGTCTTGAGGTCCAACACCACGGACTCCTTCGAGCGGTTCAGCCAGACGAAGTGGCTGGACCAGCCGCGCACCGACCGATCGTAGCCGCGGGCGAAGTCACCCTCCGGCCGCTCCACCTTGATGACCCGGGCGCCCAGGTCTGCCAGCTGCCGCGTGGCGAAGGGTGCGGCCACCGCCTGCTCCACGCTGACCACGGTGATCCCAGCAAGCGCGCGCATCAGTAGGACCGGGGCAGGCCCAGCACCTGGTGGGCCAGGTACGCGAGGACCAGGTTGGTGGACACGGGGGCGACCTGGTACAGGCGGGTCTCCCGGAACTTCCGCTCGATGGGGTACTCCCGGGCGAACCCGTAGCCGCCGAACGTCTGGAGCGCCGCGTTGGCGGCCTCCCAGGAGGCTTCCGCGGCCAGCAGCTTGGCCATGTTGGCTTCAGGGCCACAGGGCAGGCCCGCGTCGTACAGCTCCGCGGCGCGGAACCGCATGAGGTCCGCGGCCCGCACCCGCGCGTACGCCTGCGCCAGGGGGAACTGGACCCCCTGGTTCTGCCCGATGGGCCGGCCAAACACCCGGCGCTCTCTCGCGTACGCGGTCGCGCGATCCAGGAAGTAGTCCCCGTCACCGATGCACTCCGCCGCGATGAGGATGCGCTCCACGTTCATGCCGTCGAGGATGCACCGGAACCCCTGGCCTTCCTCGCCGATCCGGTCCTCCAGGGGCACCTCCAGGTCTTCCAGGAACACCTCCGCGGTGGGGTGGTTGATCATGGTCCGGATGGGCCGCACGTGGACGGTTTTCCCCAGATTCGCCCGCAGGTCCACCAGGAACAGGGACAGGCCTTCCCCGCGGCGCCGCACCTGGTCGGGAGGGGTCGTTCGGGCCAGGAGCAGCATCAGGTCGGACTGCTCCACCCGGCTGGTCCACACCTTCTGCCCGGAGATCACGTAGCGGTCTCCGCGGCGGACCGCGCTGGTGCGGATGCTGGGGGTGTCCGAGCCCGCCTCCGGCTCGGTGACCGCGAAAGCCTGCAGGCGAAGTTCCCCCCGGGCGATGCGGGGCAGGTAGCGCTGCTTCTGCTCGGGGGTCCCGTGGCGCAGGATGGCCCCCATGACGTACATCTGCGCGTGGCAGGCCGCGGCGTTGCCGCCCGAGCGGTGGACCTCTTCCAGGATCACGGAGGCCTCCGCCACCCCCAAACCCGCCCCTCCATACTCGGGAGGGATCAGGGCGGCCAGGTATCCGGCGTCGGTCATGGCACGCACGAACGCTTCGGGGTACGAACCCTGTTCGTCCAGCTCCCGCCAGTAGCTGTCGGGGAAGCGGGCGCACAGCTTGCGCACCCCTTCGCGGAGGTCGCGGTACGGGTCAGGGCCGGGCATAGGGCTGCGCGGCAGTGGCGTACAGGTCCCCCCCGTGGGCGTCGTTGACCACCACCGCGGGGAACTCGCGGAACTCCAGCTCCCAGATGGCCTCCGTCCCCAGCTCCTGGTAGGCCACGGGATGGGCCCGGACGATGTGCCGGGCCAGCAGCGCCGCCGCTCCCCCCACCGTGGCGAGGTAGACCGCCCGGCAGCGCACGAGCGCCTCCTTCACCTCTTGGGATCGCGTGCCTTTCCCCACCGTGGCTTTGAGGCCGCGCTCGAGGAGCGGGACCGTGAACGGGTCCATGCGGCCGCTGGTGGTGGGTCCGGCAGGCCCCACGGCCCATCCTGCCTTTGCGGGAGCCGGGCCCACGTAGTACAGGACCTGACCTTCTACGGGAATCGGCAGCGCCTCGCCTCGGAGCAGAGCCTTCGCCATGCGCTGGTGGGCCGCGTCCCTGGCTCCGTACACGACACCGGACAGGTACACCCAGTCGCCGGCGCGCAGGCGGACTACGTCCTCCTCTCGCAGCGGCGTGCGGAGGTGCCACTCCCTCACAGCACCACCTCCGCCCGCCGGGGTGCGGAGCAGTTCAGGTTCACGGCCACGGGCAGCGCCGCGATGTGGGTCGGGGCGCTCTCCACGTGGACCGCGAGCGCGGTGAAGCGGCCGCCCACGCCCTGAGGCCCCAACCCGGTGGCGTTGATGGCGTCCAGCAGTTCCCCTTCCAACCGCGCCAGGTGCGGCTTGGGGTTCGGGAGCCCCAGCGGTCGCAGCAGGGCCTTCTTGGCCAACAGGGCGACGCCGTCGAAGGAGCTGCCGAGCCCCACGCCCACGATCACAGGGGGGCAGGCGTTGGGGCCCGCCCGCTGCACCACCTCCACCACGAAGCGCTTGACTTCTCCCTCGCCCGCGGTGGCCGGGAGCATGCGCAGGGCACTGGTCATCTCCGCCCCGAACCCCTTCACTAGGGCGGCGATGCGCACGCGGTCTCCGGGCACGATCTCATAGTGCACCACCGGCGGGGTGTTGTCCCCGGTGTTCTCCCGCAGCAGGGGGTCGCGGACCACGGACTTGCGCAGGTCGCGGTACGCCTCGCGCACCGCTTCCTCCAGGGCCTCTGCCAGCGACCCGTCCGTGAGGTGAACGTCCTGACCGACGTGCACGAAGAGGACCGGGATGCCCGTGTCCTGACACGTGGCGACCCCGTCCCGCTCGGCCAGCTCCGCGTTTTCCAGCAGCATGCGGAGCATGCGGCGTCCGAGGGGGGACTCCTCCCGGGCCTCGGCCTGGCGGAGCGCTTCGAGATAGTCTGCGGGCAGTCGCGTGACCGATTCCCGCAGGAGGGCCGCCACCGCCTCCCGCACCCGGTCCACGGGCAGCCGCCGGGGTGCCACGTTGCCAAAGTATCCCGTATACCGTAAACTGTCAACCGTCATGAGGGCCCCTCTGGCCGTGGTGGAACGGGTGCGGCTGGACGAGCAGGTGTACCGCGCCCTGCGCCGGGCCATCGTTCGCGGCGAGCTGGTACCCGGGCAGCGGCTGGTGCAGGAGGAGCTGGCGGGCCGGCTGGGGACCAGCCGGTTGCCCGTGCGGGACGCCCTGCGTCGGCTGGAGCGGGACGGCCTGGTGGAAGCGGACGGCCGCGGCACCTACCACGTCCTGCGGTGGGGTCCCGAGGAGGTAGCCCAGCTGTACGAGGTGCGCCTGTTGTTGGAACCCCCGGCCACCGCCCGGGCCGCAGGCCGGCTGGACCCGGAGGAGCTCGCCGAATTGCGGCACCTGCACGGGGCCCTGGAGAAGGCCGCCCGGGCGGGGGACACGGACGCCTTCGTGGAGTACAACCAGCAGTTCCACTTCGGCATTTACCGGGCGTGCGGGAACCCGAGGCTGGTGCGGGCCATCGAAGCGGTGTGGTCCGGGCTACCGCCCCTGGCGGCCCTGGCGCTGCCCGAGCAGCTTCCGCGCCTAGTGCGGGACCACGCGGAGATCCTGCGCCAGCTGGAAGCACGATCCGCGAGGGGCGCCGGCGCCGCCATGCGCCGACACGTGCAGCACGCGGGGGAAGCCCTGGTGAGGTCCCTGAGGCGTCGGAAAGGCAGGCCGGGAGGAGTCCGTTCGGGGTAGAGCGTACCGTAGCATAGCCAAAAACCGGAAAGGGGGGCAGTCGCGTGAAGCGGTGGGTTATTCGGTGTGCAGGGGTCGCGTTGGCGCTCGCCGTGGGGGTGCCGGTTTGGGGTCAGGTCCGGGCCAACTGGCCGCGAAGCATCACCATCGGCTCGGCGTCCATCGGCGGGGTGTACTACGTAGTCGCGGGCGGCTACGCCAAGGTGATCCAGGAAAAGCTGGGAATCCCAGCCTCCAACCGGGTCACGGGCGGGCCCGTACAGAACGTCCAGCTGGTCCAGGCCAAGCAGATCGAGCTGGGGCTTACCACCATGGGGCCCGCGTACGAGGGGATGCAGGGGATCGGCTGGGCCCGGGGGGTCCGCCACGACGCCATCCGTTTCACCTGGCCGATGTACACCTCGTACTACCACTGTGTCGTACGGGGCGATGGCCCGATACGCACCTACAGCGACCTGCAGGGCCGGATCGTAGACGTGGGACCCCGTGGAGGTTCCGGTGAGTTCGTCTCCCTGAAGGCGTTCGAGCTGTTGAACATCCGTCCGGCCCGGATCGTGAATCTTTCCCTCGCGGAGGGCGCCAACGCGCTGCGGGACGGCCTGATCGACGCCAGCTGCATCACCATCGGGATTCCGGTCCCGGCATGGGTGGAACTGTCCCTCACGCGGCCCACGCGGTTCGTGGCGCCGAGCCCTGAGCAGATCGCACGGCTGACCGGCCAGTACCCCTACCTGGCGCCGGCTGCCATCCGGGCCAACGTGTACCGCGGTCAGGACTACGTGATCCGGACTGTGCAGATGTGGAACGGAGCGATCGTGCACAAGGACATGCCCGACGACTTCGTGTACGAACTGACGAAGACCATGTTCGACAACCGCGAGCTGCTGGAACAGGTGCACCCCACGGGGGCGGAGACCCTGCCGGTCAACATCTACTACATCAACGCTCCCCTGCACCCGGGCGCCCTGCGGTACTACCGGGAGCGGGGTGTGCAGCTACGGCCTGCGCACCAGCCGCCCCGGTAGGGACCGGCCCCTTTTTCCAGGCCGACCACGGGAGGAGGCGAGGGCGTGCGGGCGGCAGAGGGCCGGGAAGTCCTGGCGGTTACCGAGGAGCAACTGGGGTCCACAGAAGAGCTCCGGGGAAGGCAGCTGTCGGGTCGGTGGTGGCTGGTAGCCCGCGTGGTGGGGGTGGCCATGGCCCTCTACCACGTGGCGGTGTTGGGCTTCTACTCCACCGACCCCCAGAAGATGTACGCGTTCCACCTGATGTTCGCGTCCCTTTTGGTGTTCCTGCTCCTGCCCGCCCGCAAGGGGCAGGAGTCGGCGACCCCCACCGCCTGGGACCTGCTCCTGGCGGTGGTCAGCGTGGGGGTGGTGGTCTACCAGCTGCTGTTCTTCTCGGAGCTGACGAACCGGGCAGGGGTCATGCCCACGGTCGTGGACGTGGGGGTGGGCCTGCTGCTGCTGGTCGTCGTGGTGGAGATGGTCCGCCGGACCTCGGGGTGGCCCATGCCCATCCTGGGCGGGCTGTTCGTTCTGTACGCGTTCCTCGGGCCGTATTTGCCGAGCCTTTTCCGACACAACGGTTTCCCCTTCAGCACCACCATCTCGTTCCTGTTTAGCGACAACGGTATCTACAGCGCGCCCATCGCGGCCTCGGCGCGGTACGTGTACCTGTTCATCCTGTTCGGGGCGTTTTTGGAGGCCTCGGGGATCGGGAAGTTCATCGTCAACCTGGGCTTGAGCCTGGCGGGCCACCGGCGGGGCGGTCCCGCGAAGGTCTCCATCCTCACCAGTGCCCTGTTCGGCACCGCCTCAGGGTCCTCCGCGGCCAACGTGATGGTGGACGGCGTGATCAACGTGCCCCTGATGAAGTCTACGGGGTTCCGCCCTTCGGTGGCGGGGGCCATCGAGGCCATGAACTCCACGGGCGGACAGCTGGTCCCTCCCGTGATGGGGGCCGCGGCGTTCCTCATGGCGGACATCCTCGGGGTTCCGTACTCCCGGGTGGCTCTGTCGGCCTTGATCCCTGCCCTGCTGTACTACGTGGCGGCCTACTGGATGATCGACTTCTACTCGGCTCGCAACGGCCTGCGGGGGTTGCCGCGGGACCGGCTGCCGAGGCTGGGTGCGGTGCTGGTCCAGCAGGGGTTCCTCCTGGGGCCGCTGGCCCTCATCCTCGTCCTCATCATGGGGTTCGACCAGTCGCCCTTCCGGGCGGCCCTGTGGGGGCTCGCCGCCACCGTGGTGGCCTCGTGGGCGGGCCGCGGGGAGCGGGTGGCGCACCCATGGGTGCTGCTGGCGGCGGTGGCGTACGGGGTGGCGAGCCGGCTGGGCGCGCCATCCCTGTGGAGTTTCCTCGTTGGATGCGCTGCCGTGGCGGTCGTGTACGCGTGGCGGCCCGAGGCCCGGGAGGGCATCCGCCGCTTGGTGGACGCGCTGTACGACGGATCCTGGAGGTCGGTAGAGATCGCGGCCACCACCGCGGCGGCGGGCATGGTGGTGGGGATCCTGTCGCTTACGGGCCTGGGCGGCAAGCTGTCTCTGGCCCTGCTCACCCTCGCAGGCGGCAACGTCCTGCCCATGCTCGTGGTGGCCATGTTGGTGGCGCTGCTTCTGGGGATGGGACTTCCCACCACCGCCGCCTACGCCATCATGGCCAGCACGCTCGCTCCTGCCCTGGTCCAGGCCGGGATCCCTCCCATAGCGGCGCACCTGTTCCTGTTCTACTTCGCGTGCCTGTCGGCGCTGACCCCGCCGGTGGCCCTGGCCAGCTTCGCGGCCGCGAGCCTCGCCCGGGCGCCCATGTGGGAGACGGGCTGGCAGTCGGTACGCTTCGCCCTGGCGGGCTTTGTCGTGCCGTACATGTTCGTGTTCGGGCCCGCGCTGCTCATGCAGGGTCACTGGTACGAGGTGCTGTGGGCGGTCGTCACGGGAACGATCGGGACCCTGTGCCTGGGCGGCGCGGTGGTGGGCTACCTGCTGAGGCCGGCTGCCCCGGTGGAACGCTTGCTTTTGTTCGGCGCCGCCTTGTTGCTCATCAAGCCCGGGCTGGTCACGGACGGCGCGGGCTTCGGGCTGCTGGCGGCGGCGGTGGCCCTGCAGCGCTTGCGGGCGCCGGTGGCCGTCCCGCAGCCCGGGGGCGTGACCGCGGAACGCGTATGAGCCCCCGCGAGAAGCGGGACTGGCTGCGGCGGCGCCTGCAGGAGGGCCCGCTCCGTGTGGCGCAGGCTTGTGACCACGGTCCAGCTGGTGCGGGTGGTGACTGCCGTGGTGGAGACGACCGGATTCGAACCGGCGACCCCCTGGTTGCAAACCAGGTGCTCTCCCGCTGAGCTACGTCCCCAGGCCATCCTTTAGGATACCACCGCGCCAGTCCGGGCGGCTGTTCTACACCCCTGATGCCTTCGAGGAGGACCTGAAGCCCTCTTCCCGCAGGGCTGCCCCCGTGCGAGCTGCACCCTTCGGGGCTCGGCAGGGCAGCCTAGCGGTACTTGATGCTGGTTACCTTGGGCTGTAGGAAGTACAGGAGGTAGTCGGGGCCGCCGACCTTGGCGTCCGTTCCGCTCATGTTGAAGCCGCCGAAGGGATGGACCCCCACCAACGCCCCCGTGCACTTCCGGTTGATGTACAGATTGCCGCAGTGGAACTCGGCGCGAGCTTTTGCGATGCGGTCCGGGTCCCGGGTGAACACCGCGCCCGTGAGCCCGTAGTCCGTGGCGTTCGCGATCTCCAAAGCGTGGTCGAAGTCGAGGGCGCGGATCACGGCCACCACGGGGCCGAAGATCTCCTCCTGGGCGATCCGCGCGTGGGGGCTCACGTCCGCAAACACCGTGGGCTGGATGTAGTAGCCTTCTCCGTCCGCGGGCTCTCCACCACAGAGCAGCCGCCCCTCGCGCTTTCCGACCTCGATGTAGTCCAGGATGGTGCGGTACGCGCGCTCGTTGATCACCGGACCCACGGGGTAGTTGTCCTTGGCGGGCCCTACCCGTAGGGCCCGGACGCGTTCCACGAAGGCCTCCACGACCCGGTCGTAGACCGGACCGGTCACCACCAGCCGCGAGCCCGCAGAGCACTTCTGGCCTTGGTACCCGTAGCCGGAGACCACCGCGGCGGCCACCGCCTCCTCCAGGTCCGCGTCCTCCGCGATCACCACCGCGTTCTTGCCTCCCATCTCCGCGATGACGCGCTTGAGCCATACCTGCCCCGGCTGGACCCTGGCGGCCTGCTCGTAGATCCGGCAGCCCACCTCCCGGGAGCCCGTGAAGGCAACCATCCGTACCCGCGGGTGGGTTACAAGCGAGTCCCCGACGACGGAGCCGGAACCGGGGACGATATTGAGGACTCCGGGCGGCAGGCCTGCCTGCTCCATGACCTCCAGGAACGTGTAGACAGTGGCTGGGGCGTCGCTGCTCGGCTTGAGGACGACCGTGTTCCCCGCGGCGATGGCGCCCAGGGCCATCCCCATGGGGATGGCCAGGGGGAAGTTCCACGGCGGGAGCACCGCCACCACCCCCAGCGGCTCGTAGGTGTAGTAGGAGACCTCGTGCGGGTGGGGGGTAGTGGGCTTGCCTTCCGCGTACCGCAGGATCTCCCGGGCAAAGTATTCCAGGTGGTCGATGGCCTCCGCCACGTCCGCGTCAGCTTCCGCCCAGTTCTTACCCACCTCCAGCACCATCCACGCCGCGGCCTCGAACTTCCGGCGGCGCAGCAGCCCCGCGGCGCGCAGGAACAGCGCGGCCTTCTCCTCCGGCGGCACCCGCTTCCACGCGGGAAACGCCAACCACGCCACGTCCACCGCGCGATCCACCAGTTCCCGGGAGCCTAGGGCTGCCCGGGCCACCACCTCGTCCTTCTTCGAGGGGTTGCGGGACTCGAACACGTCGGGCACGGGGAGCCGCTCGCCCCCCACCACCGCGGGGAGCTCCAAGCCCATCCGCGCCTCCACGGCCGCGATCGCCTCCCGCATAGCCTTCTGATTGGCCACCACGCTGAAGTCCGTGAAGGGCTCGTTGCGGAACTCGGGCAGGGCCATGCGTCACCCCCAAGCGTGCTGCCAGCGGCCCCATTATAGCCGTCCGCGGGCAGCGCCGGGCGAACCGCTGGTCGTCCCTGGCTGCATGCAGGAGGCGCGTCGGACGCAAAGGCGGGTGCTATTCGTAGAGTGCAACCTGGCGGAGATCGAGCAACACAGCCGCACCCTGACCCGGGAACTTGGCGTGGCGGTGGACGGCGTGCACCTGGACGACGTCCGTCGTGACCCCGCCGGATTCCGTCGGCAGGCCGCCGAGGTCGGTTGCGTGGTGACGACCCTCTTCCACTTCGAGGAAGTGCAGCGGGTCGCCCGTCGCGCCGCGGAAGTGGTGGGCCTGGGAGCTGGTCTCGAAATCCGGTTCCTGCGTTCCCTGGCACAGCTGCCGGCGGGGACGCGGGTGGCGGTCTGCTGCCTGGACCGTGAGCGGGCTGCGAGGGTCCGAACCCTCGTGGTGAACGCGGGAGTACGGCACGTGGCCGTGGTGGCGGTGGGGGTCGACGCGCCGGATCAATTTCGCCGGGCTCTGAGGGAGGCACAGGAGGTATACGTCTCCGCTGCAGCCTACCCCCTGGCGAAGCGTTTGGTGGGAGAACAGAGTCGGCTGCACACGTACCAGATGGAACTGGACCGCGCCAGCTTGGAGATGCTGCGGGCGAGGCTCGCGGAGATGCCCGCAAGGCTGCAGGTTGCGCGGAAGCCGGTCTGACCACGGCCCGGCAGGGCCCAGAGATCCCGCTGGCCCGTGCTGCACGCAGCCGTGAGCGAGGGACGAGGAGGCGGGATGAGCGCGCGTCAGGAAGGGCGGGGGGCCTAGAGCGGAGAGTGTGGCTGGCCCTTGCGACGGTGTACCTCGTGTGGGGATCCTCCTACCTCGGCATCCGGGTAGCGCTGGAAGGGTTCCCTCCGTTCCTGCTGGGGGCTGGCCGCTTCATGCTGGCCGGCCTAGCCCTGTACGCCTTCCTGCGCTTGCGCGGCGAGCCAGCCCCCACGGCGGCGGAGTGGAGGGGTGCCGCTATCGTAGGCGTGCTGCTGCTCGTGGGCGGGAACGGGCTCGTGACGTTCGCGCAGCAGTGGGTGGCGTCCGGGCTGGCGTCCATAGTGGTGGCCACGGCTCCCCTCTGGGCCGGGGTGTTCTCGGGGCTTTCGGGCCAGTGGCCCAGCCGGTGGGAGCGCGCGGGTCTTCTCGTCGGGTTCGCGGGCGTCGCGCTGCTGCAGGGGGAGCAGGGTCTGCGGGGCCAGCCCGCGGGTGCCGCGGCCCTAGTCCTCGCGGCGGCTCTGTGGGCCGCGGGGTCGGTGTGGAGTCAGCGCGTGCGACTGCCCTCGGGGGTTTTGGGAGGTGCCGCACAGATGATGGTGGGCGGTGTGGCGCTGCTGGGGATGTCGCTGTTGGGGGGGGAGCGCTTGGAGGGCCCCGTACCCGTCCGCGCATGGGTAGCGGCCGGCTACCTGACGGTGTTCGGCTCCCTCCTGGCGTTCAGCGCCTACGCCTACCTCCTGCGGCGGGTGCGGCCGGGGCTCGCCACGAGCCATGCGTACGTGAACCCTGTGGTGGCGGTGACCTTGGGTGCGCTGGTGATGGGCGAAGCGGTGAGCCTGCCGGGCCTGGGAGGGATCGTGCTGATCCTGGTGGGCGTGGTGTTGGTGCTGACAGGACGGGAGGCTGGCCAGGAACGGCGGGCACGGGTGCGGGCCACAGGGAGAGGAGGTGCGGGGTGCTCCACAACACCTGGTTGCTGATGGAACTGGCCGCGGAGCGCATGAGGCAGGAGCTGCGGGATGCGGAGGCTGCTCGCAGGGCGCGGCTGGCGGAGGAAACCTTCCGCCCGCCTGGCGGGGTTCGGGGTGGCAGAGGAGTTGTCTTCGCCGTTTGGGCCGCCGTGCGTGGGGCCGCGTACGCGGTGGCGCGGAGCGTGCGTTGAGGGCCGGTTGCGCAGCGGGGGGCCGTGTGGTACGGTTACTGCGTCGTCATTGCTGGACCCGGGGTGGGAGAGAACCCCGGTGTGTGTTTCGCGGGCCTTCTTCGGTCGGGGACGGGTCGGGCGGGACACGGGATGCCGACACCGAAACCCCGCGGCGGTGGCCGCGGCCGAAGGAGGCGTGAGAATGTCTAGGACAGTTCCGAGGGTTCCCACGCGGGACCCCTCCACACACAGGGACCGGGCGCCCAGTCAGGGCCCGGGATCCTTCGCAGCGCTAAACTTGAGCCCGCAGACGCTGGCGGGGGTGCGGTCGCTCCGCTGGGAGGCCCCGACTCCTGTCCAGCTCCGCGCCATCCCCCCGCTGCTGGCAGGCCGCGACGTGGCGGTACAGGCGCAGACCGGTTCAGGCAAGACCGCGGCCTACGGGATCCCGGTGGTGGAGCGGGTGGATCCCAGCGGCGGCCCCGCACAGGCGCTCGTGATCGTGCCGACCCGAGAGCTCGCGCTCCAGGTGGGAGAGCACCTACGGGCTCTGGCACGGGGCCGGCCGGTCCGGGTGGCTTGCCTGTACGGTGGCGGGTCCGTGGGAGCCCAGCTGGACGCGTTGCGGCGGCGGCCTCAGGTGGTGGTGGCCACTCCCGGCCGGCTGCTGGACTTCCTGGGCCGGGGTGCCGTGCGCCTGGGCTCGGTACGGATGGCGGTGCTGGACGAGGCGGACCGCATGCTGGAGGTAGGGTTCTTGCCCGACGTGGAGCGGATCCTCGGTGCCACGCCCAAGGGGCGGCAGACGGCGCTGTTTTCCGCCACCCTGCCCTCGGCGGTCACCGGGCTGGTGCGGCGGACGCTGCAGGACCCCGTGTGGGTGCGGATTGAGGCGCCGGCGCCCACGGTAGACGGAGTCCTACAGTTCTACGTGGAGGTCGCCGAACAGGACAAGCTCCGGGCCCTGCGGGTGCTGCTCCGGAGCGAGCCCGTGCGCTCCGCCCTGGTCTTCCGCAGGACGCAGCGGGCTGCGCAGCGGCTGGCGGACGTACTGGCGCGCGAGCAGCCGGGGGTGGCCGCCCTCCACGGGGGCATGCGGCAGGGGGCGAGGTTCGCCGCCCTCCGGGCGTTCGCGTCAGGCCGCACTCCGGTCCTGGTGGTGACCAACGTGGCCTCGCGCGGCCTGGACCTGCCCGGGGTGTCCCACGTGGTCAACTTCGACATGCCGGAGGACGTGGAAACCTACGTACACCGGGTAGGCCGCACCGCGCGGGCGGGCGCCACGGGGACCGCCATCACCCTGGTGGGCCAGTACGACATGGGGATGTTCGACCGCCTGCAGCGGGTGCTGGGACCACGGTGGCAGCGCCACCCCCTGAACCTGTACGCGGGCGGGGGCTAAGCCCGTCGCCCGCGCCCTCTTTTTCCGGGCCGGTCAGCGGTCCCACAGCCCTCGCCGCGCCGCCTGCGCCTCCTGCTGGCAGGCGGCGAAGAGCTCAGCGTAGCGGAGGTTCGGCGGGACCGGGTGGGCCCACGCGTACCCTCGCCGGACGAGCTCCAGGTTGAACAGCACCCGCCCCGTCCACACGTACGCCAGGAGCCGTCCGAACTCGTCTCGCTCCTCGATGTCCAGCTCCAGGCCCACGATCCGCCCGCCCAGGTACCGGCGGGCCAAGCCGTACGCAGCGTTCGCCCAGCGGCGGAGCGCTTCGGGCGGTACTCCCGTCTGGCGTGCCTGATGCTCCAGCCGCGGACCCGGGAAACGCTCCGGCGCGTCCAGTCCGATCAGCCGTATGCGTTGTTCCCCGCCATCCAACCGGGCTCGGAGGGTGTCCCCGTCCACCACCCGAACCACGCGGGCCTCCGGTAGTGCCTCCGGCCGCGGGGGGTGGGAGCAGGGAGCCGGTGGCCCCAGAGGTTCGGCGCCAGCCAGGGCAACCAGCGCGGCTGCGAGGCCGATCAGCCCGCGGATGGCGCGCGAGGTCACCTTGCCTGGGCGGCGATCTCCCGAAGCCGGGCTGCAGCACCCGGCCCGAAGACGCCTCCGTGGTAACAGACCACGTACTCCGGCTCGAGGGCGGCGAGCCTGGCGACGGAGCGCAAAGCTTCCTCCATGTTGAGGGTGACCTCGGGGCGCGGACCCTGTAGCTGGCCGTCGGCGACCACCAGGGCATCACCGGCCACCAGGACCCGGTGGGCTTCCAGGTACAGACTGAGGTGACCGGGGGTGTGGCCGGGGGTGTAGACCACCAGGACACCGCCCACGGAGGGCAGCCGCTCGCCATCCTGTGCGCCACTTTCCGCGGCCACCTCGGGTGCATTGCCGACGTGGTCCAGGTCCTGGTGGGTCAGGACGAGCCAGCGGAGGTGGGCGAGCTGGGTGCTGTAAGCCGAGAGGAGCCGGCGAAGGGTGTCCACCTGGCCGGGCAGGCCCGTGTCCACCAACATGGGGCCCTGGGGATCCTGCAGGAGCACCGGGTGTACCGTCACCCGGGTGCCCCGGAACGGCCACTCGAACCGGAGGACACGGACCACTTCCGGTAGCGGACTCATCCCCTCCTCCTCTGCGCCGATGGCTGACGCGGACATTCTACCCGATGGAGCGTGGCGGGCACCGGTCGCCATGGCAGGCAACCTGCCCGGTGGGGTCGAAGGGCACCCTCGTGTGGATGGAGATCCGCCCGCTTGAGGCCGTGGCGGAGCTGCGGGCGGTCGAGGGCCTGCAGCAGGCGGTGTGGGGCATGCCCGACCGCGAGGTGGTACCCTGCCACCAGCTGCTGGCCGCGGTCCGGAACGGGGGCGTGGTGCTCGGGGCGTTCTTTGAAGGCCGGCTGGTGGGATTCTGCTACGCCCTCGTGGGCTGGCGGGAGGGCGAGCGGGTCCTGCACTCCCACATGACCGCGGTCCTGCCGGGCCTGCAGGACCGGGACGTGGGCTACCGGCTGAAGCTGGCGCAGCGGGAGTGGGCGCTGGCTCAGGGCTACCGGCGCGTGGTGTGGACCTTCGACCCCCTGCAGAGCCGGAACGCGTACTTCAACCTGCACAAACTGGGAGCGCGGGCGGAGCGGTACGAGGTCAACTACTACGGCGAGATGGACGACGAGCTGAACCGGGGCCTGCCCACGGACCGGCTGGAGGTGGACTGGTGGATAACCAGCGAACGCGTGGTGGCACGCCTGGAGGGCCGGTGGGCCGCGCCGCATCTGGAAGATGCCCGCCCGGTCCTGGAAGCC